>CBINJX010000849.1:0-3024 GCA_966251085.1 uncultured Verrucomicrobiales bacterium | reverse complement strand
ACTCGTCCACTATCGCGCAGGATCTCCCGCAACTGCGGCAGAATCGGCTCGTGGTATAACTCCCGCACAGGAACGTGCAGGCGCTGACTCCAGTTCGCGCCTGTCGCTGTGCCGGGAAAATTGAACCGTTCCGTGCGGGCGAAGAGGTCGGTGATCATCACCACGGCAAGGTATGAGTTCGACCGGAAGAGCGCTTCGAGAAAAGCCTCGTGCAGTGTTGGGGTCAGTTCCCGGGGAAGCGTCTTGGCGTGAAAATTCGCAAACTCAGCAAGTCCGCGCATCTCCTTTTCAGCTTCTTCACCACCGGGTTTGGCAGCGTCGGCTGCGAGCTGTTCCCAAGTGGCGCGGAGCGGCGGATGATCATGTGTTCCATACGTGACCAGCGACAGGCGCTGATACTCGGAGCCGGGAGTCAGTCGGCCGTCTTCTTCCCTTTCCCAGGCCGGGATCTTGTAACCGGCGATTCCGAGCTTTGTGAGGCTCGGGCGCACGTAGTCCGGCACCTCACCGAGATCCTCTCCCACGACACTGCCCGCCCCCGCTTCTTCCAGCACAGCCCGCAGATACTCCTCGCCGTCGCGGCGATTGAGTTCCTTGTTTTCCGGTGTGTTGTCTGGCCGGGGTTGAAAGCAGGGGAGGGGACCGCCGGTGCGTTTCTTTGCTTCGGCTTCAGTCATCGGCAGGAATTCCGCATTGCGATCGGGGCGCCACGGGAAGCCGTAGATCCGGTAAAAGCCAAGAATGTGGTCAATGCGGAAGAGGTCGAAGAACTCGCGGACTCCACGCACCCTCTGTCGCCACCACTGGAAGTTATCCGCGCGCATCGTTTCCCAGTCATACAGCGGAATACCCCAGTTCTGGCCCCACTTCTGGACGAACGCGTCGTGTTTGAATACCCGGTCTGGAGGAGTGCCTCCACATCCCTGGCGGAACAGCTCCGGGTGCGCCCAGACATCGACGCTGTAATAGGAGATACCGAAGGGGATGTCGCCCATCAGCGCCACTCCGTGACTGTTCGCATATGCTTTTACCTCACGCCACTGGGTGAATGCGACCCACTGTACGTAGGCGAAGAAACGCCGGCGTTGCTTCAGTTGCTCGAGCTGATCGGATGGCAGTGAGGCGGCCCATTTGCGTGCGCGTGCCGCGGTCTGATGTTCCTCGGGCCACCAGTTCCAGCACTCCGTGCTGTGCTTCTCCATCAGGGCCCGAAACAGGGTGTAGTCATCCATCCATTCGCTTTGCTCCTTGATGAACGCCTGTAGTTCGCTGCTGCGCCCGGCCTGCTGCTCGCCGTGCTCCCGCTCAAAGCCTGCAAAGCCGGCCTGGAGCAGGCGTTGCTTCAAAGGCACGACCGCATCATAACGAACCGTATCGGAAGCGAGCGTCTCGAGATCCACCTCCTTGAGGATCATCGCATACTCTTCCCGTGAGAGACCTGGCAGCTTCTCCGGCGTAGTATGAATCGTGGTGGGATCGAGGGAGCGTGAGGAGATTGCGTTGTAAGGGCTGTGGTCGCCGCCGGCTTCGTTGACTGGCAGCAGTTTGACGAGGCGAAAGCCCTGTGCGGCGGCCCAGTCGATAAATTCCAGCAGCGCAGCAGTATCTCCAATGCCGTGATCAACCTCGCCACGCAGGGCAAAGACAGGCACGAGAATTCCCGCAATCTTTTCGTCCAGGGAGAAGGTCATAGCAGAATGTCGGAATGCACTCCTTCACTTCGCGGGAGCGAACCATGAGCGGTGGTGCTTTCGATTGCTTTTTGATGTTCGCATTTTTCTCTAACCGTCTTGGTTGTGTGGGTTCGATCATCGTATCTGTCATCGGCACGCTCGTGCTGCTGCTGGTCATGCGCGGCTGTGGCGGGGGATTATGAGTTGGTGCAGCATCGGGGAATGTGGTGTTTCGGGATCGATCGCTCGGGGGAGCCCGGAATGAGTGAGCGGGAGGGGCCCTGAGGACCGCGGCTGCGGTGCAGCATCGAAGTGTTTGCGCCATGGGCAGTAAGGCCCTGGGCGTTTGTAAGCTGTTTCAGTGGCAGTCTCGGGAACGCGCTCTGGTTGTCGCCAGTTCCTGAACGCTGGCCCCACGGAACGACTTCTCTCTGACCGCTTTTGACAAGATTAGCACCGGTAACCTCACGAGCGTACGTTTATGAAAATCCTATCCTTCATCTGGTTGGCTATAGTGGCACTTGCATTTTCCTCATGTGGCAGGACGGAGCGCCCTGCTGTTGAGCGCGAGACACCCGCTATGCCTCCTGCTGCAACTCCGGCTCCGGCAACAGGCACAGGGACAGAACCGATTCCGGCGGAAAAAGAGCCGGGGATCGGGGGCACAGCTCCGGCACCGGCACCGGCTCAATAGTTCACTACCTGGTTAGCATTCACTCGATAGCGAACTCCAGCTGCACAGGGCCGGAGTTCGCGTTTTGTGTCTCATCGACACGCACTGCCCACATCCGTATCGGTGCTTTCCGCTTGCCGGTCCCGAAGTCGGCTTGGTGCTGCCGTGTCTGCAGAAAAGAGGGGAGTGCTCTGCTTGTAGGGTGGCTATCAGGGATTATCTCACCCCTCGGCCCTCCAAAGTACTCGGTTGTGAAATCGCCGGGTGACTTTAGCGTCAGTAGATCCCGGTGATGTGAGTAGGCATCCGGAGTACGCAGCATGAAAATCACTCCAGAACCAAGCGCAGAAAGGGGCATTCTGAGACTCGCTGGCGAGATTGATCTATGCAGTGTCCCGGAGCTTAGGGATGCGCTCGCATCTATTTCAGGAGCGCGGAGGCCGATCATTCTGGATCTCTCGGAGGTGACCTTCCTGGATTCCAGCGGTCTCTCCCTTGTTATCGATTACTGGCGGCAAAGTCAGGAGCACGGCAGCAATTTTGTTGTAGTGGGGGCATCAGGTGAGGTTCGCGAGATTTTCCGTCTTACCAATCTCGATCAGTTTATTCCGCTGTACGAGACGGAGAAGGAGGCTTGTTCGGCGTTGCATCTGGTAGCGTGAGGCAACGTGGAGGGGG
>CBINJX010000848.1:0-3024 GCA_966251085.1 uncultured Verrucomicrobiales bacterium | reverse complement strand
ACCTCGAACAGCCGCCTCCACACTCCGCTCCGGCTTAATCCGGATCTTCACCTGGCGAGAAAGCATCCAGCGCACGGCGAACATATCCATCGTCGCCTTCAGCGCACGGTTTCCGAAGCCGTACTTGCTCACACCGGCCACACGGGGACGATGGTTCACCGGGATCTCCACGAGCTTATAGCCCATACCCTTCACGAGGGCAGGGATGAAGCGATGCATGCCGTAGAAGGGGACCAGCGCCTCACGGCATTCGCGGCGCATCGCCTTCAACGTGCAGCCGGTGTCGCGAACGCCGTCTTTTGTGAAACGGCTCCGGACAAAATTCGCGAAGCGGGAGGTGAGGCGTTTGGAAAAAGTGTCTTTGCGCTTGGCCCGGTATCCGCAGACGAGATCCGCGCCTCGCTCGATCTCCGCCGTCAGCTTCGGGATGTCGGCCGGGTCGTTCTGCAGGTCGCCATCCATCAGCACGATGATATCACCCTGAGCTGCCTGGATTCCCGCATACATCGCAGCGCTTTGCCCCGTGTTCTTTTCAAACTCCAGCAGCCGCACTTCCGGGCGACGCTCGACTCGGGCCACGGTCTGATCCTTTGAACCGTCGTCCACAAAGACGATCTCATAGTCGATGCCGGCGAGAGCTGAGGCGAGTTCCTGCTGAAGCTTGGCGATATTGTCTTCCTCGTTGTAGAGCGGGATGACTACGGAGATCACGGGCGTGGCGTTCAAGATTTCGAGGTGCAGTTCAGGGCCGGATAGGGACGGCGGGGGCGGAACTGTAGCCATGAAAGTGAAAGTTTGAACTGAGAACTTTTCGGGGAATCTACCGTGCCGCCGTTTGCGTAAACACCTGTTCAAACGCCCGGAGGATCTGGTTTGGGTCGATCCACTGTTTGGTTCGCCCGTTGCTGGTGACCACTTCGCCCGCGTCATTATAGATCCCCAGCCAGGGAATCCCTTTTCCCGCCAGGCTGCGGAGTTGTTTGTCGATCAGCTCGTACTTCACCGCAGGCCATGGCATTCCCGCACTCTTCATATATTCCTGCATTCCGGCCGGATTGTAGTCACTCGAGATGAAGATCACTTCGAAGTCAGGATGCTGCGCTTTGAACTGTTTATAAAATTCCACCAGCCGCGGAGTAAACTTGCGGCAAGGCCCGCACCAGTGGGCGGAGTAGTACAGGGCATAGTAACGGACGTTGCGCAGCTCATCTGCCGAATACGGGCGCAGAGTGCCGTTTTCCATTCGTACCAGTTTGCCCTCGAACATCTTGCGCATCGTGTCCGATACAATACCCGCCTCCTGTCGCCGTAGCTGTTCCTGACGGGCTTCGAAAGCTGCGGTGTCCGCCTCGCGCGATTGAGCGACAGTCGCTTGTTGTTGCGTCTGCTTCTGCCGGAATGTCGCCGCCTCTTCGCTGGACAGTGTGTAGTTCCCGGTCTTCAGGCGCTGAATCAGCGTGGGACTCGCGCCATTCTTAAGGAGCAACTTCTCAGATGCCTCATCCAGTGGTGCCAGTAGCCGCCTTTGCTCCACGTCGCGAAGAATCTCCTGCTCCGGCGTGCGCATCCGAACGAGGAGATCGATTTCTTTGATCGACACCGGGGCTGCAAAGGTGCTCGTCGCAAAAGCGAGAGAAACAATTGCAGAAAGGGGTAAGCGGCGCATGATGCTCCCAGATAAGCATTTACCGCGCCTGCGTGGGATGTGACGAAATTCCCTTCGTTTACTGCGGAGCTCAACCCCTTTGTCGAGGGTTCGTTACGGGAAGTAGGATCTCAACCGCCGAACGAGCCGCAGGCTGGCGCCATCACGTAGCAACAGACGTTCGCTGGCGCCGTCGAGAGGGCATTGAAGCGCCCGGTTTTCCAGATCCTGCAAGATCTCGGCTTCCGGGACACGCATCTGAACCAGTTGATTCAGTTCGTGGATCGAGACCGGGGATGCCAGGGCATCCGGTGTCAGTGCCATGTACAGTTCCGCGCAGGTTGGTTGTTGGAACATGCTATTTGATATAGCAGGGAGTGGGCCGCCCCATGCCAAAGGCGACGGATTAGTTCGTTGAAACGTTAATCGGTCACGGGGCGCGACGCTTGTGTCGCTTAAAGCGACATTCCTCCGCGGTAATTATAACAGGCGAATACCCTGATCTGCCGCAGCGGTTGTCCGCGCCGCATTACATCGATGTTAGCGAGCATTTCCACGCGCTCGAAACCGCTCTTGATGGATGATGGCGGTTTTTCTTCCGCGCGGTCAGTGATGTAGAGCGCGGATTTTCCGGAGAAAAGGTTCAGCCCTTGTTGTTCAACGAAAAGTTCGTCCAAGGCTAGCTCCGGGCGAAGTTCCCGCAGGGTGCGAACGTATTCGCGCCATGCATCCTTTGCTTCGGGAGTGTGGGCGGCATCGTCTGGAGGAAGTGCATTGAGCGTTGCCGTGAGTCTTTCCCGGAGTTGCGGCGCAGCATTCGCGGCTGTCTGTGAAGCGAGGGTTTCGCGGCCGATCTGGCGCAAATCGACCATCTCGTCATAGCGCGGCCAGAAGGAGAACTGGTTCTCGATGGCCTGGGATTCCGGAATGTAAACCGGCGGATGATCCGCTCCCTCCACACGCGGATTATTCATGTAGAAGGCGAGTGCTGCAGCGGTCTGGTATTTGTTTGCGACCAGGAAAACGGGTTCACCATGCTGCTTTTCAAACTCCTTCCGGAAATCCTGAACGATTTCCGCCGTCTTTTCCCATCCGCGAAGCCGCGCACCCGGATCGAGGTCGTACGACAGGGGAATACCCACCCGGCGCACCAGATCGGTGTTCAAAGTTACAAAGCTCATCGCCATGCCGACGATCAGCGCAGCCAGACAGAATTGCCGGGCCCATTTGTGCTCCTCGGTTTTCTCATGCCAGATCGCAACGGTAAGAAAACCGAGCGACACCGCGGCGGGGGCGGTCCAGTTGGCTTCACCCGCATTCCAGAGCGAAAGACCGAAGTAGAGCAGTAGCAGTGGGAGCGCAAAGGAAAGGAGGAATCG
>CBINJX010000847.1:0-3025 GCA_966251085.1 uncultured Verrucomicrobiales bacterium | reverse complement strand
TCTTCAAGCGGCGATCTTACGTCTGATCCCGGCATGACTTATGAAACGTCGGGGTAGAGAAAGCCGTCGGTAACCACAGAAAGGCAAGCAACTCGAAGAGGAGCCCTTTTCGATCGCCTACTGAATTTCCCCTCTTGGATCTTCTCTATCCGTCTTCGAGCGTATCTCCGATGCCCCCCAGGCATCAGAAGCGGACGGAGAATCCAGTGAAAACACCAAAGTCTTCGGCCGCATCGTTCAGACCAAAGCGTACGCCGGCGTCGAGTTGGATATCATCCGTCACGGCATAGGTGAGACCGCCGTTCAGCGCCGCCTGGTAGTCGAAATCGCCCGATCCGGCGACGCCGGCGTACTCGATGAAAGCGCCGAGTTCATCGGTGATATCGAAGCCGAGTACCATGGTGTGAAGCACCTCCGTATTATAGGAGCGGCTCTCCTCGTCATAAACAAAGTCGGTTTCCAGCATCAGCCCCAGGCCAAGCCGCTCCGTCAATTCTATCGAAAGCGGCAGGATCACTCCACCCTCCACGTTGTCATTGCTCAGATCCGATCCCGTCGGGATCTTTACAAATGGGAAGAATGCCAGCGCCGTACGTCCGCCGTCGTTGCCCCATAGATTGACCTTCAGTCGTACCTGGAGATCGCTATATCCGCTCACCGTTTCGGTGAGGCGATTGATGGTATCTTTCGTCCGCACTTCGCTGTAGGCATCGAACACGAACTGGATCTCCACGTTGTTGAGCAAACCGACCCTCACGTTTACTGCGCCGTAGGTAAAAACCTCCTCCTCGATGCCAGATTGCTTGTCGCGGCTATAGTCGAAGATGCTCGCCTCGATCTGCACATGCCCGGCATCGACCGTGTTGGGGCTTTCCGTCGTGTCCGGCCTATCGGTGCTCATCTCGCGCATCAACTCGCGAGGCGTGGGATTAAAAAGGTGATACTGCCACTTGTCCTTCTTTTCTCCAATCCCGTGCCCCTCGCTGATCACGGAACTGGCATGGACCGAGCCAACTGCAAACATTGAGACAGCCAACCCCTGAAGAGCAAAGCTGACCGCGCGATGGAGTATTTCAGGGACACAAGAGACAGCATGCCGGCGTGCGGCGATGCCATCATGGATCGATTGGGTAGATATATCGGGCATTTGATGATGAGCGGAGGTACGGCCAAAGGAGAATCACCTCTAAGCAAGCAGCGTCACCAATGACTATTACACTATTCAATTTGTAGCTTCTGCTACATTCCATTATGCCGTCAATGCCGTTTTCACCCCATGCCGTCTGCTCCGAGATTCACAATGGGAACAAAAAAGCGGGCACCTTGAAAGGTGCCCGCTGGGGTGGTGACTGCTCTTCTTCCTGTCGGTTTACCCGGCGTAATTCATAGTGGACAGTGCGCATTCCTGCCCCACTCGGAGAGAGCGCGGCATCCGTCCCGATGAAGGAGCGGCTCCCCCGGTCTGCTTTGCAGAGGGGTGAACTATGGGAAACGAGTTCAAACCCTTTCCACTTCCGCTATTTCCGCCATTGGTTTTTCCTCGGAAGCTGACGACGCCCCTCCCTTGCCAAACTTCTTCATTACCCTGCGGCAGGTCAGGGCGATTCCGGTCCAGACGAGAAATGCGCCACCGAGCGACGCGAGGCCGGCAATGGTCTGGCCGATGATCCCACCCGCTTCACCCGTGTGAACCCAGCGCACCCAGGATCGAAGTTGCCGTCCGAGGCTGTTGCTTTCGAAAGTCTCGTGTTTCACGACCTCCGCCGTTTTGGGATCGAGCGTTAGCTGAGAGCGGAGATCCGGTCGCGCCCCATTCCCGCGGTCAATCGAGAAAGAGACCGCCCCGGCCGCGCTCACAGGCAATCGCAATTGAATGCTCTGCCATCCGGGAACCTGTTGCTCCGCGCGAGCCCATAGCGCATCCATGTTACCTGCTGCCGGCTGTTCGGCCTTAGCGCCTCCCTGACGTTCGCCGCCCGTTCCCCGTCCCCGCCCCGATGCATTGCGCGCTGGAGGTTCTTCACCCACCATCCGGTAGACAAGATCATTCGCCCATGGATAGGAGAACACCGTCGCTGTGAGTACGACAATGAAGAGCGCAGGCGCCGACCAGAGGCCGATCGCGTTGTGCCAGTTGAAGTCGCGAGCTTTCCCCTTCAGCCGCAGACTTGGAATCGTGACGGCTTTGAGCGCCTTGAGATTCCAACTCCGTGGCCACCAGAGATAGAAGCCCGATACGACGAGCATGAGGAATGCGAGATTGCACGCTCCGGTGATCGCCTTGCCCATGGCCCGGTTCTCCCCCTCAGCCCCCAACCAGCGATGCCACACCACCATCGTGTGGAAGAATTCACGCACACCCTTCGAACCCTCACCGAGTACGGCCCCGGTATATGGATTCATGAAGACGGTCCGTTCCCGGCCGAAACTCACCGCGAGGGGTGCATCGGATTCCGAGCGAAGCGTCACAGCCGAGGGCTTCGCATCGGGCTCCGCCTCCCGGAGCTTCCCGAGAAGAGTCTCGACTGGAAGGCGAGACGCTCCTGCCTGAGGCGGGGCAGCCCAGTATTCCCGATCCGCCCAAGCCGTAATCTGGCGCTCATACGTCAGCAACACGCCCGTGACGGACATGATCAGGATCACCAAACCAGCAACTACACCGGCGATGAGATGCAGCCAGAAGACGGCCTTTCGGAGTTTCATGGGTGGAAGAGAAAAGGGATCAATAATACGAAATCACAGCTCCACCCTCCTGCGGAGCAGACCGTGATGAATACTGGGAAGCGGTACCATCGAGGGATGAGTCAGGCGGTCAACACTGAGGCGTTGGACGCCCGTCCATAGAAGACTCACGCTGTTGACTTCGACCTGCTCACCTTTCATCGCAAAAACCTCATGAAGCGGCGACCGCTTCGCCACCGCTTTACCCAATCATCTACACACTCACCTTTGACTAACCCGTGATCGCCGACGGCTGATCACGATACCTGTTCCGATGAGCAGCAGGATCGCGACACCCGGGATG
>CBINJX010000846.1:0-3033 GCA_966251085.1 uncultured Verrucomicrobiales bacterium | reverse complement strand
TGAAACCCCAGGCTATCATAGGTCGCGCCTTCGGCGCTGCATTTGCGTCTCCTCCTAGCATTGCCACAGAGCGTGATCTTGAGATCCTCCGTAAGGAGGCTTCTTACCTCACCACGTCCGGCTCTTCCAGCATCCCGGGTGCAGCAGGAGCACTGGGGCTTCCCGGCCGAACGAATGTAATAGCGCCCTCACGCTTCCGGTCGCGGCAGTTTCGGGCTGGGGACGATAGCCGTGCGGCACAGCCGGAGGTCCAAGGCTGTGCCGCGACAGGATTTCCTACGGACCGGAGCGTCAGCCGTGACGCGATTTGAAGGTCAGCTCGGCGATGCCGGACTTATCCAGCTGCCCCAAACCGAGCGACACCATGCGGTCGAATTGGTTCTTGGTCGCCTCGGCCAGAGGGAGTTTTAGGCCGATTTTGTGGGCCAGGTTAAGAGCGATTCCGCTATCCTTTGCCGCATGTGAAGCGGAGAAGAAGCAGGCGTGATCGCGATTCTGCATATCCTCGCCATCCGTCTGCAGCACCCGGGAGGCGGCGCCTGTCTGGCTGAATACTTCGCGCAGCATTCCGAGATCGAGGTCGAGCGCTTCACCGAGTCCCAATCCCTCCGCGAGAGCCGCCGTGTTGATGTTCATCACCATATTCACCAGGGCCTTCACCTGCGCGGCTTTTCCTGCCGGCCCGATGTAGCGCATCGTGGAGCCGAGCTTTTCGAGGATTGGCCGGGCCTGATCGAATGCATCAGGCTCACCGCCGAGCATCAGATAAAGTGAGCCTTCGCGTGCCTGCGTGATGCTCGACGCCATGCATGCCTCCAGGGAGTGTGCTCCGACGGCCTTGGCCCGGCGCTCGATCTCCACATGCACGGATGGTGAAACCGTGGCGCAGTTGATGAACAGTTTGCCCTTTGCGTTCTTGAGCAGCGATTCGCCGGATTCGGCGAAAATCCCCATCATCGCATTGTCATCCGTGACGACCGTGATGATGACATCGGCAGCAGCGGTGACTTCGGAAAGCTTTTCCGGTGCAGTGCAGCCGAGTTCTGACGCGAGCGCGCGTGCGATATCCTCGTTTAGATCAGAGACAGCGGTGATGTTGTAACCCTGATCTTTGAGCCGCCGAGCCATATTGGCACCCATGCGGCCGACTCCGACGAAGGCAATGTTCTGAGACATATGCGCGGAGAATGCGGATGCCCGGCCCGCGAAGCAAGCCCGGTGCTTGACTGCCGAGCTGTGTATATGAGATATGTACAGTAAGCACTGTGACCGCCAAAGCGCTCCATCTCCTGCTCCCCCCGCTTTCGCCCGCGGCGCCGGGCACGCTCTATGAACAGCTGGTCTGGGGCTTCAAGCGCGCCATCAGCGAAGGGCGGCTTCAGCCGGGGGATGCGCTGCCATCGGTCCGTCAGCTCGCTGAGCAGATGCTCGTGAGTGTCATCACGGTGAAGCGCGCATACGAGGAGCTTGAGCGCGAGGGGATTATCTTTCGCAGGCAGGGGCTCGGGACGTTTGTCTCCGAAGGAGGCATCGACCGCACGCGGGAGAGCAAACTTGCCCATGCGCGAGAGTTGCTCGCCGAGGCTGCGCGTGAAGCTGCCGAAGCGGGGCTGAAGCCATCCGAGATCCGCCGCCTTTTCCTAGAGCAACTCAATAAGCAGAACCCCTGAACCCGCCATGAACACGTCACCGGCGCTTGAAGTGCGCGCCTTGGAAAAACACTTCCCGGCGTTTACGCTCGGCCCTCTGGATCTCACGGTTCCTACCGGCGCTATTTATGGATTGATCGGGCCGAACGGAGCAGGGAAGACGACCTTGATTGATCAGATCTTCGGAATGGGAACGCCGGATGCGGGAGCAATCAAGGTGCTGGGGCTAGATCACACCCGCGATGAGGTCGCGGTGAAAGAGCGCGCGGCGTATGTGAGCCCGGAGTTGAACTATGCCATTTGGGGAAAGGTAGGCCGGGCGATCCGGTTTATGCGTGGCTTCCGGCCGAGCTGGGATGAGGCATATTGCAACCGGCTGATGGAGATCTTCGGTCTGAATGCGAACGATCGGATCCCTACGCTTTCCTTTGGCTCCCGGACGAAACTCGCGCTGCTTCTCGCGATGGCCTGGCACCCGCAGGTGCTGGTGCTCGACGAGCCGACCACCGGCTTGGATGCGCATTCAAAGCGGGCGATCTTCACGGAGTTGCTTTCCATTGTTCGGGATGAGGTTCGGACAGTCCTCATTTCCTCGCATCAGCTGACCGAGGTGGAGCGGTTTGCCGATCGGGTGGGGGTGCTGCACCGGGGAAAGCTGGTCGCTGAAGGAGCGACGGCGGAGTTGGTCGAGCGGCATGTGCTGGCGGAGTTCGAGGCAGGGCAGGGCGAAGGCTGGGAGCAGGTCGCCGGGCTGCATGTGCAGGAACGGGAGGGATCGAGATGGCGAGCCGTGCTGGATACGCTCACCTGTCCGCTCGAGAGCTTGAGCCGCCGCGGAGCGCGGGATGTGCGGACTCAGCCGCTCACGCTGGAGGAGCTTTTCCTGGCCTTAACGAGGTAGCCGTTATGCTGCGACTCATTCTGGATCCGATCAGGCGCTGGTGGTGGGTGCTCACCATCGTGTTTCTTGTTGCTGCCCTGTCAACATTGGGCGGAGCTCCGTTCTTGCTGGCTCCTGCAGGTGTGATCCTTCTTCTAGTGGATGCACAAGAGGGACTGGTTCGTGCCACTGCTCCTCTGCCGGTCTCCCGAAGCGCTCAAGCGAGGGCACGGTGGATCTTTGCTGTGCCTTTCGTGGTTCTTCTAGGCACACTCGCGATGATTACTGGGGCAATTCTGCGGGAGATCGTGTATCCCAGTACCAGAGGTCCGGGAATAGAGGTGGTGCTTCAGATAGCATTAGGCTTTGTCAGCGCGAGTCTGGCTTTCATCGGATCGAGTTTCGCCCGGTTTCGACCGGCCGAAACCCCAAGTGAGTATCTCACGCAACTCTCCGTAGGACTTTGTTGGGCGCTCTCGTTTACGAGCCTTGGCTGGCTCCCTC
>CBINJX010000845.1:0-3034 GCA_966251085.1 uncultured Verrucomicrobiales bacterium | reverse complement strand
CCGGAGCCCCAGCAGGAAACCCCGCAGCAGGCGTTCACTCCAGTCGCTCCTCAGGTCAGCGCACCTCAGCTTGCTGCCCTCACAACGACGAGCACCAGTAATACGGCATTTCAGATGACGGTATCCGCTCCGGTGCCAAAGGCGACGGTTTCGACCAATATCACGAGCGCCGTTCAGAACCTTTCCAACAATCTTTCCAAGGGAATCGGTGCAGGTCTGCCTTCCGCAATGTCCGGCCGTGCCGGTGGCACCGCCCGTATGGCGGCGATGCAGAAAATGGGCGGTAAAGAGAAGAGCGAGAAGGCTGTTATGGCGGGCCTTCGCTGGCTGGTGAAAAACCAGAATGCTGATGGCTCAAACGAAAAGGCTGGCATGACCGGTCTCGCAGTTCTCTGCTTCCTCGGTCACGGGGAAACTCCTGCTTCACCTGAGTTCGGTCCCGCTGTGAAGAAGGGTATCGATTGGATTCTCGAAAAGGGCACTGAATCGGAAGGACGCCTCTCGATGACTGATTCTAACTGGGGCGGCAATCACGGTGTCTATGCGCACGGCATCGCGACTTATGCACTCGGTGAGTACTACACGATGACCAAGGACGACCGTGTGGTCGATCTGCTCAAGCAGGCTGTGAAGTACATCGTGGATGGCCAGGCTCCGGATGGTGGCTGGCAGTACAAGTTCGCGAAAGGCCCTGACAGCGATACTTCGGTAAGCGGCTGGATGGTGCAGGCGCTCAAGGCGGCGCATCTCACCGGTCTGAACATCGAGGGCGTCGATGCGGCTCTCGACAAGGCGATGCTCAACTTCAAGCGCGTCCAGCGTTCGGACGGTGGTTTCGGCTACCGTAAATCGACTGATGGCAATGGCTACAGCCTGAGCGGCGTCGGTGTTCTCTGCACCTACTTCTGGAAAGGCAACAAAGACGAACTCGTCCGCGACGGCATCAAGAACATCCTTGAGAAGACCGAGAAGGATTGGCCCGTCGAGTACAAGCACGAGAGAGCTGATCTTTATGCCTGGTATTATCACACACAGGCCTGCCTGATGTTCGGCGGTAGCGCATGGTCCAAGTGGAACCGCTGGTTCCAGGATGAGATCGTGGACAACCAGAGCCCGGATGGTAGCTGGCCACCGCTCGGTGGTAAGTCTCCCGGTGGTGGTGCCCAGGCAGACCCCGGTGGGTATGGCCCGGTTTACCGGACCACCCTCGCAGTGCTGATGCTCGAGGTGTACTACCGCTACATGCCGACTACGAAGTAACGTAGGGCAGCGTTAAACCTCCACAAAAAGCCGCGCGAACAGCGCGGCTTTTCTTTTTTCGGGCTGGGGAGATGCGCATTTAACTTCTGCCCGCATAAAAAGAAAGAGGCGACTCGTCCCATTCGGGACAGAGCCGCCTCTGAATTGTTAAAACGTTACTTCGTCTTTACGTCGAAGCAGTAGATGTACTCTTGATCGCGCAGGTAGAGCTTGCCGTTTGCAATGACCGGGTGCGTCCAGATTCGGCCTTGCGGAGAGCGTGTATGACTCTGTGGCTCAAGAGTGAAGCGGCCCTTCTCGTTCCAGCCTTTCGGAGAGGCTTCCGCCAGCACAACCGTACCTTTGCCCTCGTCGAGACAGTAGAGCATGCCGTCGGCAACGGAGACAGCACCCTTGCCGAGCGCTCCGCGCTCCGCCCAGGCTTGTTCACCGGTCTTGAACTCCATGCAGAGCCAGCCCACTCCATCGCTGTAGCCGTAGAGATGATCACCGACGAGCACCACGCCGCCGTGGTGATTCTTCATCAGCTTGTTCTCATACACGTCCTTGGGTTGGTTGTTCGGCTGGATCTCAACCATCTTGCAACCCACGCCATAACCTGCGTTCACGAAGACGTTGTTCCCGCGAACGATTGGAGTTGGTATCACTGCGGTGCGGCCGGGGAAGGGGACCTTCCAGAGGACCTTTCCATTAGCTGGATCGATCCCAGCGAAGGAGTTCATCACGAGCTGCACATACTGCGGCGCTCCATTGATCGTGGCTGGCACTATGGAGGAGTACTGAGCATCCTCCGTCCAGTCGGAAGATTGCCAGAGGGTCTTGCCCGTCATCTTATCGAGCGCCGCAACCGTTCCTTTCTTGCCTCCGGGTGTGCATACGACCCGATTGTCATCGACCAGAACGCTCTCAGTATAACCCCAGCCCGGAGTCTTGCCACCAAGATCCTGCATGGTACGGCTCCACAGAGCCTTGCCGTCTTTGGCCTGAGCGCAGATCAGTGTGCCTTGGCCCCCGAGCGCGTACACACGATCACCGTCCAGGGTCGGAGTGCCGCGCGGTCCATCGCCCCACCTGTTATCGAGAACTTCGCCGATTGGCGTCGCCCAGAGTTCTTTGCCGGTATTTGCATCGAGAGCGAGAAGGATCTCTTTTCCATCACGGACGCCCATCGTGAAAAGCTGGCCGTTTGCTACAGAGAAGCCCGCGTATCCGGCTCCGGCATTTTCGAAGAGCCAGACCCGCTTCGGTCCTCCCTCGGGCCACTCCTTGAGGAGGCCAGATTCACGCGAGACATCATCGCGTTGAGGTCCGCGCCATTGGGGCCAATCGGCAGCAAATGTGGATGTTGTAAGAATCGCAGCCAGCGATGTGGTGAGGATTAGTCGAGTAGGGAACATGGGAGTTAGGTTAGAGGGAACGATCGTTCCCGCGTTCAACGGTGAACGTGAAGACGTTGCAGGTTGCACGCGTGATCGCTCTGGCGTTACCTCTTTTTACCCTGATGACTCAAGCTCCTGCTGCCGCTATCTCCACTACTCGCGTGCTCGCGATCGATCCCTCCCTCCGCAGCACGGGCTATGCGGTACTCGAGCGTCTCGGCCCGGGAAAGCTGCGGGCATTGACCTACGGGACCATAAAGAACTCTGATCGCATGCTGCAATCGGGGTGTCTTGTCGCGATCCGGGAGCGAGTAGCGGATTTAATCGCGGAACATCGTCCGGATTGCGCAGCTTTTGAGGCGATCATTTATGTGCAAAGCTTCCGCACGGCGATC
>CBINJX010000844.1:0-3035 GCA_966251085.1 uncultured Verrucomicrobiales bacterium | reverse complement strand
CCCTTGCACGCCGAGGCCGCTGCACCGGTGAGTGTTTGATCGCAAACACTCGCGGTGCCGAGGCCTCATGGCATCTCCCCTCAGATTACACGGACGATGAAGTCCTCATCGACGAGAGACTGCTCAGGGCCGGTCAGCTTCTGGTAGCGTGATGTCCCGCCGCCGTTCTTCACCATGAGTGCGGCGATCCTGTCGGCGGCAACACCAAAGGAGATATCTCCGTTTTCCGGGACAATTCCCTTCAGTGAAAGGCGACCGATCGAGCTGGCTGCAAGCAGTGAGTTGGAGAACTCGGCAGCCGCTCCGGCGAAGCTGATGCTGCGGATGGAGGCAGCAGCAGCGAAATCATCCGTGCTGTCGGGCAGCGCGCTTACGTCGTTTGCCACACCGGCAAAGATCCGGCTGCCGCGCATTCCTCCGAGGGTGATCGCGCCGATGCTCCCAGAGCTCTCGACCGCGGAGTTGTCCATCAGGCCTCCGATCTTGAGTGAACCGAGTGCAGGACGGACCGGATGCAGAAGCTCAGAAAGGGTGATCTGTGCGCCGACCAGATTCCCCTTCACCTGCACCGAGCCAATCGCGCCTGCATCGATATCTCCGGTCAGATCACCAGCGACCTTGATTGCTTTCACTTTTCCCTCAACTGCCAGGTCCGCGCCGAGGTCACCGGCAATGGATTGCTTGCGGTGACCGCTTACACTCAGCTGCCCCAGAGAAGGCACTGCAATTGTCTCGCGCTCCTGATCGCTGTTCAGCCATTCGCTCGCCTTGAGTGAGGCAAGGTGGAGAGCACCACTCGTGAGGCTGGTGTCAGTCACTCGGTCAAACTTCAGCGAAACAGCACTCTTCTTCTTCAGCGGAATCGTCGAGTCGGTGTGCAGGCTGATGGAGCTTCCGGTGAGGTCATCGAGAACGGCGCTCCGCAGCGAGCCTGTGACGCTCAAGGTGCCGGTGAGATCAGTGGTGCTGGCCGTCAGCGACTTGAGCGAGCCGTTCACGACGATGTCGCCAATGGTGGTCTCGGCGCCGCGAGCGGTGGTAATGGTCAGGCTCGACTTGGTCGTGGTGCCATTGAGCACGATTGCGGCAGCGTCACTATTGCCGAGATCAGAAAGCCAGATCTCTCCCTGGCCACCGCCTCGCAGCACCACCTTCACCCGGTCTCCATTGGCATCGGTGAAAGTCGTACTGCCCGTGAACTCGATCACTGGCGTCACCTTTACCGGAACGATGCTCGAGGACGCAGGCGGTTCCCCTGCGCCCTGCCCCGGCTCTCGCACTTCCACGGCAATCTCTGCATTGCCCGCGAACTCCGGAGTCGGGGTGAAGACAAGCCCGTCCAGCGCCGCATTGATGGCCGCTACATCGCCAGAGAAGGTCATCGAGCCATCCTCCGCGCCATCTCCTGCACTGAAGGTGAGCCCGGCAACGGAGCCCAGGCTCAGGGTTCCATTTGCTGTGGAAATCGTGACATGCACCTCCGGAGAACCGCCGTCGATATCGACGAGTGCAATCAGATTCCCGCCAGCGGAAGAGAAGGTCAGAGGAGCATCCTCACGGGTGATCTGTGCGCCGGGGCTGGCGATCCCGGGAGCGTCGTCCACCGCCAGCACAGTCACACTTGCCTGTTCCACACCGGAGCTGAATGCGGTGGCTCCGCCATTGAGGGTCGTGTCCGCTGTTTCGCCTGACGTGCCTGAAGTCTGATCCCATGCGCGGAAGTGGAAACCTGCCGAGCCGTTGAATCCGGCAGCAGGAACGAACCGGACGAAGGATTCCGCATTGAGCAGACGTGCGTTCTCCGTGCTCGAATTCTCCAGCGGCAGCCACGTGTTTCCGTCGAGCGAGTATTGCCAAACGCCGTGGGTGACATCCACGCCGATGACGGCGATTCCGAGCGATGCATTTGCATCAGGATCGATAACTGCGGGATTTGCCGTTCCCAAACCCAGCAGATCCGCCACACGCGTGCCCTGAATGATGGCTTGGTCCTCCAGCATATCCGGCAGGGCAGGAGCGCCCTCAGCAGTAAAGATCGGCGCATCGTTGCCCGTGCTCGTGCCCAGTACACGCAGCACGTATTGCCCTGCGCCCGATGCCGCGGAAACTCGTACTGTGTATGCACCGGCTGCAGGTGCCTTGTAGGTCAGCGTCGCGTCGTGACCATCCGAGGAAACATCGCTGGCAACGACTGCTCCGTTGGCATCGACTAATTCGAGCCGCGGAGCGAAGATGCCACGGTTGCCGGGAATCAACGCGGAGATCTGCAGCGTGGCACCGGCTTCCGGGGCCTGCACGGTGAATAGATGCGAAGCCGGCTCCTGAGAATCGCCGCCAAAGGCGCCGTAAGTACCGGAACCAGGAGAGAGATGCGAGTTGAGCAGTTGAAGCGTCGCCAAATCGTAAACACCGAATGTCCGGTCACTTGAATAGAGACTGGTTGTCTCATATGCGACGTATAGCTTCCCATCGAAGATCCCGAGGCCATTTGCTTGAACGGTAACGCTGCTGCCAAACGATCCGACCGGCAGAGCCAATTTGCCGAGTGTGCTCGTAAGTCCTGTCTGCGGGTCGATCTGATTGAGCGTATCGCCACGAACGGACATGAGGTGCGTCGGGGTTGCCGCGAGATTTTCATCCAGCACACCATCGGCGTAGATAGTCCGCTTTACGGCGCCGGTCACATAGTCGAGCACCGTGATCTCGCCGAACTGCACGTCACTCAAGACAAAGATCTCACCGTTATTGTAGCTGAGGCCGGTGGCGCTCAGCACGGATGCCGGGATCTCGCGCAGCACCGCCCCTGTGACAGGATCAAGCTCATGGATGACAGATGCTCCCCGGGCAGCGAAGAGCAGGGTGCTCCCTGTGAAAGCGAGGCCGACGTCGTTGCCAACATCCCCTTGGACAGGAGCAGCAAAGGAATCGAAATACGAGTATGACCCCGAAGCCGACATCTTCACGATCCGTCGGGTGGAAACGTCGTATGCAAACACTCCATCGGAGGAGTGAATTCTTCCGATGACATTCGTCGT
>CBINJX010000843.1:0-3043 GCA_966251085.1 uncultured Verrucomicrobiales bacterium | reverse complement strand
AAAGGGGGGAGCCACGGTTTCGTCTGGACACCAAGAAATGGAATTACCAGCCAGACACCACCAGCAATGGCGCCTGCGAAGGCGCCGAGACCAAGCACTGTAACCGTCTTCCTCATTGCGCCATCTTCATCACTGCGAATGCTTTAGTCACGGATTTCTCGATGGGAGCGCGTTGAGAAGCAGGAATTTCGCCCGCAAAGATGCGAAATGGGACCGCGCGCGGCTTCAGGCTGCCGTGATATAGATCCTGGGGCTTCATGCAGGCGGTCATCTGGGTGGAAGATTGCTGAAGTTGGTGCCATGCTATCCTTGAGCCAGACCCGCCGATATGAATTATGAGCGATTGCTGTAGTCACTGTTCCTCACCGGGCGAGCCCGATCATGACGTCCGTCTCAAAGATGGAGAGGTCCAGACCACCTTGCAGGTTACAGGAATGGATTGCGGCGAGGAGGTCCGAATCCTCGAAAAAGCTCTGGAGCCCATCGAGGGAGTGCGGACGGTTCAGGCAAATGTGATGGCGGGAAAATTAACGGTCCTTCACAGCCGCTCGGTGATGGTCCAGCAATTGATCGACGCAATCGCTTCCACGGGTATGAGTGCCCGGATCCCGTCCCGGGGCGAACGGGGAACTGATACATCATCGTTCGCGCAAAGAATCCGGCTCGTGACCGTTGCTCTGGCGGGAGTACTCACTGGCATCGGACTCGTGCTGGGATGGACCGATACGGGACCTGAGTGGCTGCCGATTACAGTTTTCATTTGCGCGACGATCGCAGGAGGCTGGTTTATCTTTCCCAAGGCGCTCGCGGCGGCGCGACGCGTGTCGCCTGATATGAATCTGTTGATGACAGTGGCGGTCATCGGGGCGGCTATTCTGGGAGAATGGTCCGAAGCGGCTGCTGTCACTTTCCTTTTCGGTCTGTCGGAGTTGTTGGAAGCTCTGAGTGTTCAACGAGCGCGGCATGCAATCGAGTCGCTGATGGAGTTGACACCCGAGACGGCTCAATTGCTGCGCGACGGCAATGTCGTGGAAGTGCCGGTGGAGGAGGTGCCAGTAGGGGCGACCATTGCGATCAGGAGCGGGGCGCGTGTACCGCTGGACGGCGTTGTCCTCGCAGGAAGTTCCACGATGAACCAGTCCCCGATCACGGGTGAATCAATGCCGGTCGAGAAGCAGGCGGGAGATGAGGTGTTTGCGGGATCGATCAATGGCCACGGTTCACTCGAAGTCCGTGTAACCAAGCTGTTCAACGACACAACGCTTTCCCGGATCATCCATCTGGTAGAGGAGGCGCAGGGACAGAAAGCGCCGTCTCAGCGATTCGTCGATGTCTTTGCGAGGTACTACACACCGGGTGTGATGGTGCTGGCGGCGTTGGTGTTCCTATTGCCGCCACTGCTCCTCAATGGTGCCTGGGCGATCTGGGCCTACCGGGCGCTGGTGCTGCTTGTGATTGCATGTCCCTGTGCGCTGGTCATCTCGACGCCGGTCTCAATTGTGTCCGGCCTTACGGCCATGGCTCGACACGGGGTGTTGATCAAAGGTGGCGCATTCCTGGAGGAAATTGGACAGCTAAAGGCGATTGCTCTGGATAAGACTGGGACAATCACCGAGGGGCGCCCGCGAGTGCACTCTCTCCAACGCTTTGATGGATCATCCGACGAGAACATCCTCCGCATCGCCGCCGCGATCGACAGCCACTCGGATCACCCGCTTGCGCAGGCTGTGGTCGCCCATGCCCGGGACCGCGGGATCACGTTTCCGCGGGGCACAGAGTATCAGGCGGAGCCTGGACGCGGCGCGCAGGCGCGCGTGGATGACGGAATCTATTTTGTGGGAAATCATCGCTACGCACACGAGCACGGTGTCTGTACTCCGGCACTGGAGGCCACACTCGAGAAAATTGAGGCGCAGGGACGGTCCATCGTAGTCGTGGGACGCAAACAGAGCGATTTTGCGCCAGGCAATATACTCGGGGTTCTGGCGATCGGTGATACGATTCGTCCGGATGCTGCGGAGGCGATCCGCGAGCTGCACAGGGTGGGCGTGCAAAAGGTCGTCATGCTGTCCGGAGATAATCAGCGCACGGTCGATGCTGTGGCGAAAAAGGCAGGAATCGACGAAGCACGCGGAAACCTGCTCCCGCATCAGAAGATCGAGCATGTAAAGCGACTCCTCACGGAGCACCACCACGTGGGAATGGTCGGAGACGGTGTGAATGACGCTCCGGCAATGGCCATGGCGAGCATTGGAATTGCAATGGGGGCGGCCGGTACGGATACGGCAATTGAAACGGCCGATATCGCGTTGATGAAGGATGATCTCAGCAAAGTGGCGGAAGCGGTCCATCTGGGGCGTCGGACCTTGAAGGTCATTCAGTTCAACATCATTTTCGCCCTGGCGGTGAAAGGTGTGTTCCTGATTCTTGCAGTCGCGGGGTATACCAGTCTCTGGCTGGCGATCGCAGCCGATACTGGCGCAACATTGCTGGTCGTGGCGAATGCCCTGCGACTCTTGCGGCATTAGTGATGCCGATTGATCGTTCCGGTTGTTTATTTTTGAGCTTTTTGCGTCTTCTTGCGGCTAAAATCAGTTTTCCGCTACCACGGCGAAACAGGGGCTCATTCTCTTCTGGCGCGACAAGAACAGCGCTTGCGGGTTACTCCACCTGCATGCTTCGACATCTTCCCTTCCGCTCTTTCTCTCGCATTGTAGTCCCCGCTCTCGCTCTCCTTCTGCGCCAGGGCGCCGTCTCGGCTGCCGAGGATGCAGTCACCGCCAAACGTGAAGGGACACAAATTGTGTTCCGCTCTGGAGACAAGGAACTTCTCCGCTATCAGGCGGAGCCTGGTGAGCTTCCTCGCCCGGACATTAAAAAAGAGTTCAGCCGTGGTGGATACCTGCATCCGATCTATACGCCATCCGGCCGCCTGGTGTCGGATGATTACCCAAGAAATCACGTTCACCATCACGGCATCTGGTTCCCGTGGACGAAGACCTCATTCGAAGGTCGTGCACCTGATTTCTGGAATATGGGGCAG
>CBINJX010000842.1:0-3045 GCA_966251085.1 uncultured Verrucomicrobiales bacterium | reverse complement strand
AAAGCGTTTCCAAACCGCTTTTGAGACCCTTCCGATCACTCCAAAGCGTTTCCGAACCGCTTTGAAGAGCCTTTCTGGCGCTCAAAAGATGGAAATCGGATCTCGAAAGATCCTTTTTCCCTCTCCGAAGATACTCCGAGGCGCTCCGGACATGGTTTGCGCCACTCGAAAGAATTCCCCCGCCGCTTCAGTCTTCCCGGACGGCGCTCTGGAGATGGAACTCCAGGCTGAAAAGATGGTATGCGCCTGTCGGGGAACGCGGAAGGATATTTGGATCAATCCTTCCGCTCAAAGGCGTCGGTCGGGTGCCGTTCTCAATCAGCACCGGACCGCTGCTGTCTCCAATTTGATCAGGTTATTCTTTTCGCGGTCTCATAGCGCTTTCAGCGGGAAAGACCGGAGACGCTATCGCTAGCAGAAGCACTGTCGAACACATATGGCTGCGAACATGCTTCCACTGCCTCTGCACGCCAGAGTATCGCATTCTCCAGACTATTGGCGTAAGGCGCTTACCGCAAATGTTAGGTTAACGCTTATGCCCGGATGCGGGTGCCAGCGTGAATGGTGCTCAAGGACTCCGTGCTGCCACACCCTGTCGGGGTGGCTCCGCATTGTTGCCGCTGTCCGGTGGTGCGCGCTCGTTCCTCGCGCGACCGCCGGCTACAAGCTATGATCCCTTCGGGATCGAACTCCGATCCGCCAAGGCGCGGCTCTCAACTCGACACTCCTCTGAAAGTTGAGGGTTGTTGGTTGAGGGTTGAGAGCCGCGCACCGGCAGATCCAAGTGGGTGAGGCTGGCAGAGCTGGGGCTGGTTACTGACTTCTGAGCACTGAGTACTTCCTTCACACCCTCACGCGCTCCGCTCGTTGGCAGCCCTCAGCCCTCCATTGCTTTTCAGGTTCAGCGCTTCGACTTCACACTTCTCGCCGCTCCCCGGATTTCCGGAGAACTGAGCGGTTGATGCTGCTGCCGGTAAGCACTCGGGGGCATCCCGCACTCTCTCTTGAAGACAAATGTCAGATATTCCACATGTCTGAAACCTGTTCGGTCGGCAATTTCGGCAAGGGACAATTCCGTTCCGGTCAGCATCTCCTTCACACGTTGCATCTGCACGCGAGTAATCTCCTCCCGGAGCGTCCGCCCAAGAGTTGAGCGAAAGCGCTTTTCGAGTAACCGTCTCGCCATCGGCACGGATGAGACGACATCACTGACGCTGATTCCCAGACAGGCGTTTTCCCGGATGAATTGAGCCGCCTGCGCGACATGCAGGTCTTCGACGGCTGTGATGTCGGTACTCTGGCGTGTAGCGATCCCAAGTGGCGGCGCAAGGTAGGCGCCCGCATTCACGACTTCACCGGACATCATTCGATCGAGTAACGCCGCGGCGTCGTATCCGGTGCGCAGCGTATTCGGTATCACACTGGACATCGGCACGGGGGCCAGGTTGCAGAGGACATCATCGTTGTCCACACCAAGCACCGCAATTTCTTCCGGAACGGGACAACCATTGCGACGGCATGCATCCAGCACCTGAAGTCCTCGAAGGTCGTAGCATGCAAAAACCGCCAGCGGCTTTGGCTGCTTTGCCAGCCATATGCCAAGTTCATCGATAAAAGCGTCGTCCTCCGGTCCCACGTTCGCCGCCGGATGGTGAATGAAGCATGGATAACCCCGGTCCCGGATAACCCGGGCAAAATGCTGCTCGCGCTGATTGGACCAGTCGAACCGATGATCGCCGCAAAATGCGAAGCTTTTGAAACCCCGCTCGAAGAAATGCGCGGCAGCCAGTTCCGCAATCGCCGCATCGTCCGTCTCCACATACGGAACACGTGGAAGCAGGCATGCGGCACTCACATCCACTATCGGAATCTTCAACGGCTCCAACGCCCGGGCAATCGCCTTATTTTCGATACGCGCAATGATGCCATCCCCCTGCCAATCCTGCAGCCAGGAGGGAGGCCGGTCGCCTCGTCCGTGTTCAGCCAGGTAAATCGACCAAGCGCGGTGCTCACGAACATACGCCTCGATACCGCGCAACAAACCGCGTGCATAGGCATTCGATGTCTCAATCAACAGCGCGACCTTTGGCAAGTGGCCGCGCCCCTGTCGGCGAAGAGGCGGTTTCGCGCAGTTCACATTCGACGCACTCTGCTTTCCACTGGGTGAAGGTGTCACTTTGCGTTTGAACTTCAGGGCTCGAGCAAGCGAGCCCGGTCTATCGGAGGGAAAATCTACATTCGCCAGACCGTCACCTGGCGGCGTCCAGGTCCTTGCAGATTGCCGAGACAATCTTGCAGTGATTCACAAAATCCTTCTTCGACTTGACCTCGTTGTCGTAGTTGAGGCCGTACGGCCAGAAGTGCTGACGATCAGCGTGCAGAATCGCTTTGTCATCTCCGGTGATCTCGCGAAGTGCCTTGGTCGCATGCTTTCCAGTAAATGTCCCGCCACTCACCAGTTTTCCCCAAGCCGGTGATGTGCCCACGCCAAGCGTGTGCGAAATCTCGTGCATACATACCCGCTGGTTCCGGCTGTTTCGCCCGAGCCGGATTGTTCCGTTCAGGGAACCATCGGCCGTCGGTGTCCCGGGGCTGTAATGCACATTCACATGGTGTTGCCGGATCCCGGTGGTGTTTTCGTTGTAGCACTGGACCGCCAGGTCCATTCCTTCGGTGATCGCCTTATAAGCAGCCTGTTCCTCGTCGTTCGGTTCCTTGGCCTTGTGAAGGGTATAGGTGACACTCCGCTTCACCTTCGGCGGCGTGGCTGCAGGAGCGGTTCCAAAACGTGGCTGGAATTGGTTCTTCCAGCTATCGACTTTCTCCTTCGATTCGCTGCCTTCAGTATTGGCTGTTGCAGAAGCAACGAACAACAGCACGGCAGCCGCCTGTGGGAGATTGCGGACAGACAAAAATTGTTTCATTGTTACAGGAACGCCATTCGGGGTGAAAGGGCACATCTCCCCACATAATGCGTCGTGTCCGATTTGTCATCGAGGGGGGACGCACGTCTCAAAATCGTCCCGACCGTGGGGTGTGTGCGAG
>CBINJX010000841.1:0-3054 GCA_966251085.1 uncultured Verrucomicrobiales bacterium | reverse complement strand
CGCTGCTGAACATCTGCTTCCGCGGAAGCGATGTCCTGGAGTTTCGGCCGGGGCATATTCGGCTGAATGAGGGACGCACACTGGCGGAACTGCACGCAGCCCCACGCTTCCGGAATACATGGGAGACGACGGAAGGCGCGCGTGTGCTCCTGGATCTCATCACTCGTGCTCAGGCGCGGTTGGTGCGCCTCTGGGCCATGGAGTTGCTCCGCTCGATGCGGGGAACCGTGCAGCTGGAGCTGACGGTCGATGAAATCTTTCCCCTGCTCGATCACGACGATGAACAGGTGCAGCAGTTGGGAGCGGAGTTGTTTGAGGCGCACGGCGGACTGGAGAAGCTGCCGGTGACCACGTGGCTGCGTCTGCTCAAGACGCGCAATCTTGTGGCACTTGCCACACTCTGCGAGGCATTCACCCGGCATGTCACTGTCGAGCGGCTCACCCTGGCTCAGTGCCTGGAGCTTGCCTGCTCACAACCCGTGCCGCTCGCACGACTAGGGCAGCAGTATCTCACCTCACGCACACTGGCTCCTGGTGATCTGCCTGCGCTTGCGGCACTCGCGGATTCCCGCTGTCCGGCAGTGGCTGGAGAACTGGCAACGTGGGCTTTGACACGTCTCGGCACAAAGGAGCAGTACGACCGGGAGACGGTGTCGCGCTTTTTCGATAGTCTCACCCTTGAGACCCGGGATGCCGCATGGACATGGCTGATAGCTGATTCCGCTGGTTATAATGATGCGGCGCTCTGGAGCCGGTTGGCGGAGACACCGTTTGCCGATCTCCGCCTGAAGCTGGTGGATCAACTCGCCCTGCGGGTGAAGTCGCCGGTGCTCACGGTAGGTGGGCTTGCGCCGGTGTGGTCCGCAGTGCTGCTGGGGGTACATCGCGGAGGACGCCAGAAGCTGAAAGCGGTTCGACAGATCGCGGATGCCATCAGCCGCGAACCCGAACGTGCGGCGGAGCTATTGCCAGTGCTCGTGGTGGCGGTGCGTTCCATTCGCGGCCCCGAGATGAGGGCGGGCCTGGCTGCCGTGATGACATTGCTCGCCAGCCGTCCGGATCTCGAATCCGCCGTGCGTGAAAGGCTGCCGGAACTTCAATTCGCTCCAGTGGAGGCTCTGGCATGAACGTCGCATTTTCCTACCTCGGGCGCAGTGCTCTGGACGGGCAGATGCTGAATCTCGCGCCGAATCTCTCCCGCGAGCCTGTTGCCTTTGACGCGGCGCTGAAACATCCATTGCGGTTTCGGGAGGCAATCTCCGCGCTGCACGATGTGGTGATCAGCGACTATCGCTTTAAGAAGCGGGATAAATCCGCCTATGAAGCGTGGAAAGCTTCCGAGGCTGAGCGCGTCCGAGCAATTCGCACCGAGGCGCTGAAGCAAGCGCACGCAGACATCCGCGCGCGCCAACAACAGCCGCTACCGCCCGATTTCGAGAAGCAGTTCAACAGCCACCGCAAGACGTACTGGGATGCACGTCAGAAGTACGCGGCGTTTCTGCGTGAGCATGATATGCAGCTCTGGCGGTTGCTGATGCCGTGTGATCCGGTCATCACCGTCGCGAACGACGTGGTATTCTTCGAATGTTTCTCCGCGGATGAATCGAGCTACGGCTGCCTGACAGTCGATCGCGGCGAAGGGTTCGGACCTTCCACTCAGCTGCAACTCGGCACCACGAACGTCGATTACTCCTGGGATCTGTATCACCACTTCCAGTGCCTCCGCTCCTATCGCGAGACACGCTTCCGAGTCGATCCCGCCGGATTCGATGTCGCTACGGCAGGACGCGCGGATTACCGGGAGGAGAAGATCGACCTGCCCACAGGCTGGCTGCGTGGCTTCATGCAATTGCAGGCGGCCATGGCCTTGCCGATGCGCCGGGTGACACTTCCTCGGGAGGCAGTTTACTCCGTGCTCACCTGGCTGAAGCGGCACAAGGCGCGGACGAGTCCGCGGGCGTTGCGGTTCGAGCAGGGACCGGATCAGCAATTCTCTCTGGTACTCGAACCGTGGGAGCAGCGGATTCCTGTGTATGGGGCGGAAACCGGCGCGCCCTGGCCGGAGCCGATCCGGATCTGGGGACGGCAACGCCTCCTCTCCCTCGCCCGGTTGCTGCCGCTGATCGAGAGTATCGATGTCTATCTGCTGGGCACCGGCTTCCCGAGCTTCTGGGTGGCAAAGATGGGTGAGATGCGGTTGACGCTGGGGCTCTCCGGTTGGACGGCAAATGATTGGACCCGCGGCTCTTCCCTCGACCTGCTCGCCCCGCCCGTTCCGGCGAGTGAAGCGCAAATCACGTCGGTGGCGACATTTCTTCAGAAGACACGCGCGGCGACTTTCGAGCAGATCGATGCCGCAGGCGCACGCACTCCGGCGATCACCGCCACTGCGCTCAACCACCTCGCGCACACCGGGCAACTGATCCACGATCTCGGAGCCGGAGTTTACCGCTGGCGGCAGATCATGCCACGCGCTCTCGGCGAAAAGGAGCTCGGTCCAGAGAACGAGGAGGTCACCGCCTCACGTGAGATCCTGCTCCGCAAACGCGCGGTGCTGGAATCCCGTGTCTCGGCTCCGAATGGCGGCACCATCTTCATGGGCACTGTGGAGACGAAGCCTGTGGAGCTGCTGATCGATGCGGATGGACGCATCAAGCGCGGACGCTGCCTCTGCGGTCATTTTCAGAAAGCCGGGCTCCGCATGGGGCCATGCAGGCATCTGCTGGCGCTCCGCTGGCTCGCATTCAACCAAACGCCGGAACCGGCGGCCGCGACCGATTGGTTCGCACGGCTGCGCGCGCAGGCTGGTCAGAAAGGAGGCGCGTAAGGTAAGACAAGTTTGAGAGTGGCGGGCTGAGTCTCTTTGAGACCACCATGCTGCGGCGTTCCGCCGCGGTTGCGTTTGCCTGGCCATGCTTCCCCAAGACCGTTTTTCTTTTAGCGCCGCCCACATCTAGCGTGGTGTTGCTACGCCGACCCAAGGGTCCCTACCACGCTATTTGTGGGCGGCGCCTTGGTTAACGGTCCTGGTCCTGAGCGAGTAGTCAATGAGAC
>CBINJX010000840.1:0-3054 GCA_966251085.1 uncultured Verrucomicrobiales bacterium | reverse complement strand
CTTGTAACTTGCTGAACCGAGCGGTTTTAGTTCTTCGAGAATCTGGTTCGCGGTCATGGGGGATAAACTGATGTTCTGCAGCAAAGCACACAGGAGGGGAAACTTGGTGCGTAGAGCAGAGACAAACCGATTGCAGGGGTTGAAACAATGGGAACCCGCTCGGGATGAAATGGACAGCTCCTTGCCCGAGTGCGGCCCAGAGCACCACGGGTGAATGCGGAGTGCTTCCCTCCGGAACCGGCCCACGGCACCACCACAGGAGAGCACACCATCTCCCCTATAGAGCACCGCTCCCAACGCAGGCGCGCTCCGTTCCCTCACGCGTGATTCATATTCACCTCTGAGGGCAGCCAGAGATCTCCCGTGCTGCTGGAAGCATCGCTGGCAGGCTGGAAGCCTACCCTACTCTGACGCCCGTATCCAGACACCTCATAACTGCCGGGCTATTGCCGAGCGGACTGCAAGTCCGCCCCACTTTGATACGTCCTCTTTAAACACTGCCATTGCTTCTGGCAGCTAGTAGCGTATCTTCTCATTTCTCGAAATTCCCTGAATGATAGAAATTAATCCCCGCGCAAAGATGGTCGAGCGGGCGCTTCTGGTAGGAGCGTACATGGACCAGGCGGCCAAGAGTGTAGCGCAATCCCTCCTAGAGGAACTCGAAGAACTGACTGACACCCTGGGCGTCCCGGTGTGCGAACGGATGCTTTTATTCCATCGCGAAGCACACGCTCGTTATCTCATTGGCTCAGGCAAGGCCGAAGAAATCGCCGCCAAGGTCAAGGAAGAGAAGCTCGACGCCATTATTTTTGACAATGAACTGACTCCCTCTCAGCAGCGAAACTGGGAACAGCTGACCGGCGTCACCGTGCTCGATCGCCAGGAAGTGATCCTGGATATCTTCGCCCAGCGCGCACAGACGCGTGAGGCGAGGCTGCAGATCGATCTCGCCCGGCTCGAATACTCCCTGCCCCGCCTGACGCGGGCCTGGGGCCACCTTGTCCGTCAGGGCGGTGGTATCGGCGCCAAGGGTGAAGGTGAATCCCAGCTGGAACAGGATAAACGCCGGATTCGCGTCCAGATCGATCGCCTAAAGCGTGAGCTGGAGCAGGTCCGCAGCGCCCGTGCGACTCAACGCAAGGACCGCAAGCGTGCCCCGGTTCCGAACGCTGCGATCGTCGGCTACACGAACGCCGGCAAATCTTCCCTGCTCCGTCGCCTCACAGGCGCCGAGGTGCTGGTGGAAGACAAGCTGTTCGCAACGCTCGACACGACGACCCGGAAGATCGCGCTGCCAAATAAACAGCCGCTGCTGCTCACCGATACCGTCGGATTCGTCCGCAAACTGCCGCATCGTCTGGTGGAGGCGTTCAACGCCACCCTTGAAGAAGCGACACTCTCGGATTTCCTCATTCACCTGCTCGACGCGAGTGCGCCGGAGGTGATGGAGTTTCACAACACCACCATGAAGGTGCTGGAGGAGCTCGGCGCAGAGGAGCGTCCGATGCTGGTGGTCTTCAACAAAATCGACAAGATCGAGGATCCGGCTGTGCTGACGCGTCTCAAAAGGCATTTCCCGGATGCGGAGTTTATCTCCGTGCATACGGGCGAAGGTCTGGAGCGGCTGGTCGAGCGCATGAGCGAATATGTGTCGAATGGAGCAACCCCCTGTGAGCTACGCCTCCCGCTGGCTGCTACCGACATGCTTGCACGACTGCATCGGCACTCCCGGGTACTGGAGACGGAGTACCTCGATAACGAGGTACGTGTAAGGGCTGTAGTGCCGGCGCGACTGGCTGAAGAATTCTCCGAATTCATCGTCGATCCGGTGTCTGGCGAAAAAGCCTCTCGCCCAGAGGCGGAATTGAGACCATAAGTCTCGCTGTTATACCGCGCGGCAACGCCCTGCCGCGCGGCTTACGTATCTGCGCCCGCGCCCATCCCGCCGATGAAATCGTTTTTGGACCGCTTTAGACGCAAGGAGGACGAAGAATCGCCCTCCACCCCGGAAAGTATCCCTTTCCCTGCCGGCAGCACCCTGTTCAACACCGAGCAGGAGGCGAACTCGAAAGCTGCCGAAAGCGTGAACCCATCAGGGTCCCGGGGGGAGGAGATTTGTCTGGAACTGGGCGATTTCTTACCCCGGATCCCGGCGCAACTTCTCAAGCCCGGCCAGCATGATCTGACGCTTCCGGTCCGTTTTGAACTCAGTGAGATCGCGGACCGTATCGCCCGAGGTGAAACAACCGTCCCGCTGTCGCTCATCTGCAAGTGTGTGCCGGAGATTTTCAAGGAGCCTGTACCCGAAAACACTAAGACGGAGATCCGGTTCCCGTGGCAAAAGATCCTGAAGATCATCGAGGAAACTTCTTCGGCTTCTCAACAAGGTGCGGGTACCGCAGCGGAGTCGCTGGCTCTGAAGCTTAAAAAGCGGAGAACTGTTCGTAACATTATCCCCGGCACCGGGGCAGCGGCAGCAGAAACGAAGGCGAAGACTCCGGGAGATGCGCCTGCTCCCAAGCCAAAGGCACCCGCGGCCAGACAGGTATCCTGGTTCACCCGGGCTACGCCGAGTGCGGGCAGCGACGGACAGCCGCAAGTCCGCCAGCCGGTGGTTCCACGTGAAGCATCCAGTGGTCCTGCGTTTCCTGTGACCCCGGATGATACCCGCGCCGAGCGGAGGGCGTTGGAAAATTCGAAACCGATATCTTCTTCCAATACCTCCCCTAACCCGATCGAAGAACTTCACCACTCTGCCGGGGATGACCCCAGCTTGAGCCGGGATGATATCATTCGCGCCCGAGATGCCGCGTTGGGTCAACTCGCGAAACTCCGTGGCGAGTATGAGCGTCAACTGGCTTCCTTCGGGCAAGAGAAACAGCAACTCGCCGAACAGCATGACCGTGCCATGGCAGATTTGAACCGCGTCAGAAAAGAACTGGAAGATCGCCTCGATCAACTGGAGTTCGAGAAAAGTCTGATCGCGAAAACCAGTCAGAAAGCCGCCCAGTCCTCCCAGCCCCGAGGCGGGGCGATCGAGCAGGAACTGGAGAA
>CBINJX010000839.1:0-3056 GCA_966251085.1 uncultured Verrucomicrobiales bacterium | reverse complement strand
AGGAGATCGTTGATTCGCTCCATCTCATAGATGGATTTACAGTTCTTTGCGTTGAAGCACGAGAGGGTTCCTGTGTTACCCGAGAAGAAGTAGAGACGGTCGCCGGAGAGCAGCGGAGAAGGCACATACGGCGTGCCTTTGTTATGCTCCCAAGCAATCGCATCGGTCCCCGTGAGATCGCCGGTGCGGCCGAGCTTAATGGCGCGGAGCGCCGCTCCACGGAATCCGCTGATGGCATACACCATTCCAAAACCCTCCACTGGTGTCGGGATGACATTCGTCGTCATGCCGCCGCACTCCCAGATCTGCTTACCCGTTGCCAGATCATAAGACCGGATCCGTTCGGTCGCATTTACAACTGCTTGGACCTGCCCATCATGCTCCACAATGAGCGGGGTTGCCCACGTAGTCGGCTCATTGCGCGACTGACGCCACAGTTCCTTCCCCGTGCGCTTGTCCACTGCGACTACGAAATCGTCGCCTTCGTGATCCCAGGTAATCACGAGGGTATTACCGTGCAGCGCGGGTGATGTTCCCTCGCCGAAGGAGTTTCGCGTCTGTTGATCGCCAAAATCCTTTTCCCACTTCAGGTTCCCATCAAGGTCGTAGCAATAAAGCCCACGTGACCCGAAGTAAGCATACACGTGCTCGCCATCCGTTACCGGCGATGCGGAGGCAAAGCCATGATCACGATGGTGTCCCTCGTGTGGCACCTCTTCACGAGCGACCTTCTGCCAGAGGATCTTGCCGTCCTTGCGATCCATGCAGAGCACAATGAACTGGTAAGTCTCACTCGGACTTTCGCTGCGCATTCCCCCGCCCCCACGGCGACCGCGGCGTCCTTCCCGGGGCGCACCGGCTGCAGGAGCTTCGGCCGGCGCCGCGGCAGCTGGCGCTGCGGGGGGCTGCTTCTCACTCTTCATCGCCGTGAGAATAAAGATGCGGTCGCCCAGAACGATCGGTGTGGAAGTACCGAATCCGGGGATCTTCGCCTTCCACTTGATATTTTCATTCTCGCTCCATGTGAGCGGCGGAGTCGCCTCTGGAGCTACCCCCGTTGCAAGTGGTCCCCGCCACCGGGGCCAGTCATTTGATGTATCTGCAGCAAAGGCAGGGTTCAGGACCAGGGCTACCGCCGCAGTCAGTACCGGGAAAAATGATCGATGCATGTTTCGAAGCGTTAAACGTGTGGCCTATCGAGTTACAATCCCTTCAGCAGATCCTTCCACCGCGCCCACGCCTGTTCGCGCGCTTTCTTGTTGGCCTCACTTGCATCGGGGCCTTCGCCTGCACGCATGAAACCGTGGCCAGCGTCATCGTAGATGACCGGCTCGTACTTCTTTTCGACCTTCTGCATCAATTCCTTGGATTTGGGAATGGTTGCATTCACGCGCGCATCGTTGCCTCCATAGAAGCCATAAACCGGGGCACTGATCTTGGAGAGGGCCTCCTCGCTGTCCGGCCCCGAGCCATAGAAGACAAATGCCGCACCGATTTCCTTGCTATTGGTGGCGAAGCGGAAGGCTTGTGTTCCACCCCAGCAAAATCCCGCAACTGCAACCTTCCCGTTCGATGCAGGCAGCTTCGAGACGTAGTCCGCCACCGCTTTGAGATCCGCAGTGACCTGCTCCGGTGGCAGTCCCTGAATCGCTTTCCGCACTGCATCGCCACTGCCAATTTCCTGGGTCCCCCCTCCTCCCGGAGCCATGCCTGAAAGTAGATCTGGAGCAATAGCGATATAACCTGCCTCGGCGAGTTGGTCAGCCACGCCGCGAACCCAATCGGTCAGGCCGAAAATTTCGTGGATGACGACCACGGCCGTCGCTTTCTCCTTTACCTCCGGATAGGCGATGAACGAGTTCACCTCGCGATCTCCATGTTTTACCTTCACCCACTCGAGGTGACGCGGTGACTTCTCAAGGCGTTCCTTCGCCCAATCCTGTGCGGATGCGGGCAATGCAGCGAACAGCGCTGTGGCAGCGAGCAGCAGTAGTCGGTTCATTGATCTGGGTTGTGCGTTTGTGTTTTGGGAGAAAGATGTCTTCCGTCAGGCCGCCTCCGGCGTGAGACCGAGGACGATGTCGAATCGCCCCGCCAATTCGCCGGCGCGTGCGCCCGGGATTGGAGCAAAATCAACCGTCACGGCATCACGGACTTTTGGGTCCTTGAAGCTGCGGTAAATGCCGTCGCGCTCATTCTGCGGATGCCCCTTCACATAGCACTGCGTTGTCAGCAGGTCTTTCCCCTTCGCCTTCACCTTGACGTGGATATGCGGTGTCCGGCCGGGATAAGGCACCGGTTTGATGGTGCGAAACAGGTACTCGCCCGTGGAGCCCGTATGGAAACGGCCGAAGCCCTGGAAGTTGGTGTCACGCTTCTCCTTGTTCCCCGTTCGTGAGTGCAGATATGCCCCGTTATTGTCGCACTGCCAGATTTCGATCACTGCACCGCGAATCGGCTCACCGCGTGCGTCGAGCAGGCGACCGCTCAGATAGGTCACCTCACCGACAGCAGGAGTGATGTTGTCGTTGAGGATGAGCAGATCGTTGTCCGTATCGAGCGGCAACTTATCCGGATAGAACGGTCCTTCCGTTTGACGCGGCGTGAGCGTGAGCTCTTCCGCAAAAAGGCCCGGAACCGTGAAAACCGCAGCAGCACCGACCGTGATACTGCGGATGAAGTTGCGCCGTGAGGGAATGATCTGGGGTTGCATAGATGGAGAACTCTCGAACTGATCAGGGAGAAACGACTGTTATCGCCGCACTTTCGTCTTCTCGGTCGTGCTCATAATCGTCGTTTTCTCAACGACTGGGGGTGTCACCCGAGTTGCAGGTCGCACCTCTATTTCGGTAGTTTTCTCGACCGCAATTGCCCGGCGCACCTCGGGTTCTTTCTCGACCTTGTCAGTAACGACGGTCACCTCTTCCTCCACTCGTGTCTCATACGGCATGTCGAAGTACTTCTCGAACTCCCGCTCGGTAAATGCTTTCCGCACAAGTTCCGTCTTCTCAACTTCCTGCGCGGTGACGTCCTCGACGCCGCTCGGGTTGTGAATA
>CBINJX010000838.1:0-3056 GCA_966251085.1 uncultured Verrucomicrobiales bacterium | reverse complement strand
CCCGAGTCACCAATCTCCATGCGCGCTCCACCGGGCAGATGCACCCACAGAGCCGGCCCCGCAACCGATGCCATGGCCGGCACGCCAACTCCCTCCACAACCGCTTCCAGCCAGCGGACCGGTTGGGAAGCATCCACACCCATGCTACTTGCAGGAGTCGGCCCCACTCCCTGGCCACCGCGCTGCTTTCGCCGCCGGTGTACCCAGCCCGCAAAGGTCTGGTAGTTGACTCCGATAAGCGCGGCAAACCTCGCCCCGGAAACTCCGCTCTTCTCGAACTCATCGAGCAGCGCTTCGCGCCGCTCCGCCGAGGTCCTCACCCGTCCCCGGGTGTCGGCTTTGAGCAGCTCCCGATCATTTTGTTCTTCGGTCATATCTGTCATAGACCCTTTGCTATGACTTCTATGATCACCTCTGCCTAGCGGCGCTCCGGGTGACGCTTACTCTCGATGGGGGCGCCTCGCCGGACGCAACCCCGGTGGGGCTGATGTTCTTCTTCATCGTTGCCCAGGGGAATCCCGCATTCGCGGGAAACCTCGGGCTCCAGGATGTAATCCCTTCGGGTTTGGCCACCTCGCTTGATCTGGGAGATGGCATGTCATGGCAATTCACCACCAGCGGAACCAGCCACTGACATCGTGCCAAAAGTGGTCCCCTGTATCCGCGGCCGCTCCAGCAATCAGGCCGACAAGGATAGCCCCGCCTCCGACGAACACCACCGCCGGCAAGAATGAAGTGGACTCTCCGTAGCTCGATCTCCCCCAGGCGGTAAATCCCGCAATCGCGCCGAGAAGGGCACCACAGAAGAAGTGGATCCAGAACTTTAACCAGTCTCGCCTGCGTTGTTCGGGCATACGCGCTCAGTGAGCTAACGTTCACAGTTCATCGACGAGCGAAGGTGGCGCGGGTCCTGCCGTGGGCCAGCAGTGCAGGAACCGTGACACCGGAGCACGTTCGATGGAGTGCCAAGGTTAAGCACTGGTGGATTACAGCCCTTCATCGCTCAGCAGAGCGGCACAATGAGGGCAGTAGCGGATTCGATACCGCCTACGGTCGTACCGTGTGATTTCGATCAAGGTTCCGCAATTGGAGCAAGTTGGCCCTAGGAATCCCCGTGAATGGTCAACCGGAGACGCACAGACGGGACAAAAACAACCGGCATGGAGGATATTTTTTGCACATGCAGGACAAGCGCAGCTTCCGCATTTCACCGCATCACGGATGATACCCCCCTGAAAGGCCAGAAATGCCACAAGAGTAGCCCAAGGGCTTAGAGGCAGCAGAGCGAGGCACACAAGAGCTTGTGGAACCATAAGCACCTTCCACCTCCGCATGAGTCGGTGATAATTCTGCGCTACCGGGCGAAATGCGGCGCGTTGGTCGTTCATACGGTGTATTCAAACCGATGAAACAATTCATCTAGAACTCACCTTTCACTTCTGCCGGTCAAACCGCTCGTCCCCCACAATCAAAGTATTGTCGTCCTTTATATAAATCGCGCAGTAGCCGGTGCTGCCATCTGGGTAATTCACCGTTCCCAATAGAAATGGTCTATGATCGGCAAGTTGGTAACGCGTAGTCAGGTCGCCTTGGCGCTTGATGAGGGAATCCCCTCGAACTTCGATGCTTTGCGCGGCCAGTGCAGCAGCCTTGAGCATTGTAGCTTTTCTTGCAGGATCAGGCTCCAGTTCGGCCATCTGCTTCATCGGATTCGGCGCTACGAAGATGCCTTCAATAGCAAGGCTGGTCTGTGCAAAAGCGGATAAGCAGATGGCGAACAGGAGTCCAAAGACGTAACGTGGTGTGGGTTTCATGGAGTAACCGGAAATTTGCAACCTGCTTTTTGATTATCGAACAGCCGCACCACCTCTGTTCGCATATCAAAATACGTAAGTTCCTCAACCAGAGATGCAATCGCATTCATCACTCCCAGAGAATACCGGCTCTAAAGCTCTCTGCCAAGGCAATCTGGGGCGCAGTCGCATATCAACTCCGATCCTGTTCGCATATCGAAACGCGCAAATGTCTGCAGACGAGATATCTGCGGAGACAGAGCTTTCTCCCTGTTCGTATATTAACACTGAAGGCCGAACAAAATCGAAGACAAGAAGGGAAGGATATTTGGATTTCGTGGTGCGCGGATTTGTGCGGACAATTGAATGGTCCCCTTGGAATTCAACAAACGCCCCATCCGCTCGCTTCCGGCTGATTCTGCTGCAGCTCATGTACGGCCGGAGCTTGTGAGTCATTGAGGGCTGCCCCGCGAATGGAAGAACGCGGTGGAATCTTCGAGCGATCGAGGTGCCGTAGCGGCTCCCATTTCCCACGGCTTGTGGACCGCCGGTCTCCATTGATCGATCCGCGGTAACTCACGATCCCTGCGGCATCTCCAGTGATGGAGCGGGCATCAGTGGCAGGATCTCCGCGGTTTATCTTTATCCCCGCCGCATCTCCCGAAACAGATGGAGCAACTATCTTGATGCACGGCCGATCAATCGAGATGCGCAGCGCATCAATAGAGACAGGCTGGCGGTAAATAGTTATGCGCGGCGCATAACTACTGATGGAAAATCGTCCGTAATTTCTCTCAAAGTTGAGAAATAGGTCTGAAAAATCAGCCGTATCTTGCAGGAATCCGGGAAATAGGTCTGAAAAATCGTCCGTATTTTGTCGAAAACCGATGAATACGGATGAAAAATCGTCCGCAACTGTTCGCGAACGCCAAACTACGGAAGGAAAATCAGCCGCAAGTTGTCGCCGGAGGACAACTACTGATGGAAAATCAGCCGTATCTGGCCTGTTTCCGGGTGCAATCGGGGCAAAACCGCTGTTTTGTGCTCGATGAGGTCTCTCTAGGGGCGCATTTTGCGGCGTAGGAGTTCCCCATTGAGGAAGAGTCAAGTCCCGCTTCGTTTGCTGAATCCGCAGGGGCACCACGTCCGGCGCGATCTGCCAGGGTAGTGAAGCATTTTATGAGGATGAAGGCTCTTGCCTCACGCATGAGACTTACCGCGATTGAACTCCGTCTGGAGGAATTACGATTCACGAACCAAGAA
>CBINJX010000837.1:0-3057 GCA_966251085.1 uncultured Verrucomicrobiales bacterium | reverse complement strand
GTACTCGTATACGCAAGTAATCATGCCTTTGGAGGAGGCCTACGAAGTAAAAGAGGGTGGCTTTTTTGCCGTTGGTTGCTCTGGATGCGGAATCGATTTCGGATATCGGGTCGGCCAAGAAGGTCTCTGGGCGTACTATCCCATTGAGCGAGACTTCAAATTCATGGCTCAAACAATAACGGAGTTGGTGGAGGGATGGTGTTCGGGCAAGCTTACCGTATAACCAATGTGGTCAAACCTTGCATTGAACCGGACTGCTCACTCCCCCCTGCTTACGTATGCTGGTGCCAGCCGGTAAACGCGTGAAACGTTAAGCGCCATTTGCCGCGCCTCAGCAGGCGCGCACGTCAACCGCCTCTCCCGCCCGCAGCACCTGGTACCGCTGCCCCAATCGCTCACACTCCGGCACGAACAGCTCCGTCGGATCTGCCGTGTTGAACTCGAACATATCGTAATGGCACGGCACCACACAATCCGCGCCGATCTCATGCGCGAGCTGCGCGGCCTCTTTCCCGTCGAAGTTCCCCGCTACCCGGCGCTCGGGTTTGTTGCCGTTGATCGGCAGCAGTGCGAGGTCGATAGGACCAAAAGCGCGCAGCTTCTCCGCGAGACCGGGATACAGCAGCGTGTCGCCGGAATGATAGATGGTGCATCCGCCACACCGGATCACATAGCCGAGGTAGAGATGGTTTCCGTTCGCATCGCGATCGAGGTTGTTATGCGCACCGGCGATCCCGTGGAACTCGAAGCCGCTCACGGTGGCACTAGTCCCGTCATTCAACCCGACCGGCCATGCCGGATCAGTCCCGAGCCGCTGGGCCACGAACGTGCGGTTGGCCTCGGGAATTACGAACTGCGCCGACGGATTGCTCGCCAGCAGCGGGAGCAGCGTATCCGCGTCGAGGTGATCGGTGTGATTGTGGCTGCTGGTGATTACGTCGATGCCGGTCAATCGCTCGGGGGCGATCACCTGCTCGGTCATCCGGACATGCGGTTTGTCGGTCGATGCGTATTTCTTCGTCAGCGAGTCGGAGAGATACGGGTCGATGAGAAGACGGCGGTCGCCACAGCGCACGAGGTAACCACTCTGCCCCAGCCACCAGACGCGCAGTTCGCCTTCGCCTAGCGGACGCTCGATATCGGCCAGAAGCGCGTCGTCTTTCTGAAATGCCGCAATCACAGCCCCAGCTCCTCACGCACGAGTTGCACGCCGGCGACCATGTTCCGCAGCTTCTGCTTCGCGGCCCAGCGCGCGGTCTGTGAGAGCCCGCAATCCGGGGCGAAGGAGAGCCTTTCCGCGGGTGCGTGCTGTAGACAAAGGCGAACACGATTTGCCACCTCCTCCACAGGCTCGATGTAGTAGCTCTTCACGTCGATGATCCCGACAGCGATATCGAGCCGGGGATCGATCCGGCCGAGGATATTGATCTCGCTGAACTCCCGGCTCGCCATCTCCAGGTGCACTTCATCCACGGTGAAATTGTTGAAGTCGGGGAACATCGGGCTGTAGCGACGCAGCCCCACGGCTCGGCCCTTGTAATTGCCAAAGCAGAGATGTGTGGAGAGGCGGCACTTCCCGACGATCGGAGCCACCGTGCGGTTGAAGATCTCCACGTAGCGTTTCGGATCTTCCTTGTGCGCATAGCAGCTCATGGAGGGCTCATCGACCGTGATCTCCCGGCAGCCCGATTCCACGAGATCGACGAGTTCCTTCTGCACGATCGGCAATAACGCCTCGGTGAGTGCGTACCGATCGGGGTACTGCGCATTCGGCAGCAGACGGCCGCTCAAGGTGTACGGTCCCGGCACACTGGCTTTCAGCGTCGGCAGAGTCGCACGGGGAACGGCACCGATGAGCCGCTGGAGACGTTTGAATTCCTCTACCGCTCCCAATCCACGCGGAGCGCGTAGATCGCCAACGACTGCATGTTTGCCACGTTGATCGTGCGCCGGAGGCCCCCAGCGACGAGGCTGAGCGCCCTCGAGTTCGATCCCTTCGATGTAGCCGTAGAAGGAGAGGTTGAAATCGAGCCGGGTCTGTTCGCCATCGGTGATCACGTCGAGGCCTGCCGCCAGCTGATCATGCACCGCGCAGATCACCGCATCATCCTGCATCTCCGCCAGATCGTCTTTTCCGAACTGATCCAGATGCTGGACGGCGTGTTCGAGCCAGGAAGGAAACGGGTAGGAGCCGATGACAGTTGTGCGGAGGGGACGCGGTTGCATGCCGCGGTTTTGGCACTTTGTGGAGCCGGGGGGAAAGGGGAATGTGAGAGGTGGGGGCAACACGCAGGTCCGTGTTGTGTGCCGTATTCTCGCAACAAGCTGGTGCACGCCTTTCCATCCTGACTCCTCAATCCAAGTGGAGCGCCGAGCACAGCGCCAGCGTCCACTTCTCACCTCTCACGTCTCACTTCTCACATCCGGATACATGGCAAGCCCGGAAAGGCGGACATCGTTACCAATCTGGAGATACCGCGGCTGCGCGATCTGCACGGATTCCGCAGTGGAGCCCGCGCCTTCACCACCCACGGCTGTGAACGGGCCGCCGCAGAGCAGGGGAGCCATATAGAATTGCACCTCGTCCACGAGCCGCTGGTCGAACGCTTCCCCCAGCACCCGCATGCCGCCTTCGATCAGCACACTCGTGATCTGCTGTTCGCCGAGATCCTGAAGTACTTCCTGAAGTGAACGGCCGGAGTAAACGCGGGTGCGGTCGCGGTGTTCGTCCGTGAAAAGGTGGGCATCGGACGGGAGCGGATTTTTGCCGCTGGTCAGCACGATGCGCCATGGCTGCGGTTTGTTTTCAAAGCCCTCCAGCCCGCGCAGGGTGAGCCGCGGATTGTCGGCGCGGAGCGTGTTTGCGCCGACGAGGATTGCATCCACACGGGCTCGCAACTGCATGGCATCCGCACGTGAGGCCTCACTCGTGAGCCACTGCCCTTCCCCGGGTGGACGCGTGATGCGGCCGTCGAGAGACATCCCTGCTTTCGCGATCACCCAAGGGGTCCTGGTCACGATCCATTTGTTAAAGGCGCGGTTCAGCTCCCGGCATTC
>CBINJX010000836.1:0-3078 GCA_966251085.1 uncultured Verrucomicrobiales bacterium | reverse complement strand
GCCAGCTGATGGTCACGGGAGACCTGAATCCCGGCGAGTAGTACATATTTTGGCGAAAGCTACACCTCCCACTTGCTCCCTCGCCCCATCGCCAGACACAGAGTAAACTTCCCGTACACCGTAATCTGGCGCGCCGCAAATAGCGCCAGCGCCCACCTTTCACCTCTCACGTTCTGCGATGAGCACCACTCAACTTGAAACACCCGCATCCTGCCGTCGCTGTCTTTTCAAATTGAGACAGCGGGGAGTGGTACCTCACGAAGTGGAGCGACGGCCGGAGCGGTGGCGGCTGCAATTGATGGCGAGTGTGCTGTGCGCCGTCGCGGCGATTGCGGGCTGGCTGGCTCTGGATCCGACCATTTCCCTGGCCTGCTATATTATCTCCTACGGTGCAGGTTCCTGGTTCACGCTGCAGGAGAGCTGGAAGAAGCTGAAACGCGCCGAGTTGGATGTGGATTTTCTGATGCTGGCGGTCGCCGCAGGGGCGGCGGTAATCGATCGATGGGCCGAGGGCGCGGTGCTCCTGTTCCTATTCTCGTTTGCGGGAGCCTTGGAGCACTTTGCAATGGCGCGGACTCAACGGGAGATTCAATCGCTCTTCCATGCCGCTCCAAAGACTGCCACCGCACTGGGACCGGACGGATCGGAGAGAGAAGTCGCCGTGGAGCAACTCGTCCCGGGGATGCTCCTGAGGGTGAAGCCCGGTACGCTTTTTCCAGTGGATGCAGAGGTTGAGAAGGGCGAGACGGCTTGCGATGAATCAAATCTCACGGGCGAGGCTACCCCGGTGGAGAAACGTCCGGGGGATGCGGTGCTGGCGGGCACCATGAACCTTTGGGGGGCGGTGGATGTAACCACGAAACGTGCTGCCTCGGAGAGTGCACTTACGAAGATCATCAACCTGATTCGCGAGGCGCAGCAGCAGAAGGCGCCGGCTCAGCGCTTCACCGATAAGTTCGGCAGCGGCTACACGATTGCGATTCTGACACTCACTGCCGTGATGTTCTTTGTTTGGTGGTTGCTCTTTGGAAAGGAGCCGTTCGTTTCCACGGAAAATAAGCCGAGTGCCTTTTACCAGGCGATGACTCTGCTCGTAGTGGCATCCCCTTGTGCGCTGGTGCTTTCGATTCCTTCCGCGATCCTCGCAGCCATCGCCTGGGGAGCACGGCGCGGGGTGCTCTTTCGGGGAGGTGTGGCTGTGGAGCAACTCGCCGGGGTGGATGTGGTGGCGATGGACAAGACCGGCACTTTGACTACCGGCGAGTTGAGGGTCGAAGTGATCGAGAGTTTTCCACCGGGGCGTGAGCAGGAGGTAGCAGAGCTGACCTTTGCGCTCGAACGGCTCTCCACGCACCCCCTCGCCCGCGCTATTACCCAGTACGGGCGAAAGCAAAGACTGCCCGAACGGGAGCTGCAGAACTTCACCTCAGTGACCGGCATGGGATTGGAGGCTTCGCTCGACGGCAATACGGTTCGGCTCGGGCGTCACTCGTGGGTTCTCGAGAAGTACGGCATCACGGCGCCGCCGGTGGAGCAGAAGGAATTCGGTGTCTCCGAGGTCTGGCTCGCCAGCAGCGATCTTCTCGGACGGGTGCGGCTGAGGGATGACATCCGGCCGCAAGCGCGCGAGGTGATAGCCCAGATACGTGCACGCGGACTGCATCCCATTGTCCTCACCGGTGACCGGCAACACGCGGCAGCCTTTCTCCGCGACCAGCTCGGGATCGAAGATGTCCGCGCAGAGTTGAAGCCGGACCAGAAGTTGGAGATCATTACAGCACTTGCGGCAGAGGGCCGAAAGACCGCAATGATCGGCGACGGTGTCAATGATGCACCAGGGCTTGCGGCCGCTCATGTGGGGGTCGCGATGGGCGCTCGCGGCTCCGACGCTGCGTTGGAGCAGGCGGATGTGGTACTGATGCATGACCGCCTGGAGAATTTCCTCGCAGCATACGATCTCAGCCGGCGCGCCCGGGCCATCGTCCGGCAAAATCTGGCGATTTCTCTGGGAGTCATCGTAACCCTTGTTTCCTTTGCACTCGCAGGCCAGATCCCGCTGACATTGGGCGTGCTCGGGCATGAAGGGAGCACAGTTATTGTCGTACTCAATAGTCTGCGCCTTCTCTTCACGCGGAGTCCCGCCCTCGCTCAGCCTTGATCATCCGTTACCACGCGAAGAAAACATTTCTTTGCAATCAGGAAGACCGTATTTTCTGGCACATGGATCATCTTTGGAAAGGCCTGAATCCCAGCGCCCGCGCTGCACTGGGGCAACGCGACTACTCCGCAAAATCACTACCGGAACGCTTGGCGACCACCGGGGTGGAAGCTGGCGAGCTGATCGCCGCAGACCGCGCCTTGCTGGCCGACGCATGGATTCCAGGCGTGGAGCTATTTGCCCGGAAGATCTATCCGCAGCGCCATCGGGGCTTCTTCGGAGAATTCGCACGGGAAGAGGACGGCCTGCTCGCGCAAATCGGCCTGTGGCCAAAGCAGTGGGCGACAGCGCGGATGTTCGTCGGCACTGCCAAAGGATTCCATATTCACCCGCCGTACATCCCCGACGGGGAGTCCCCGGATCAGTGGTTTCAGAAGCTCTTCATCGACGAACCGACCAACTATGCGCTCCGTCCGTATGACCGGGAGCAGTGGGATGCGATGTTCTTCGTACAGGGAAATGTCGAAATGCTACTCGTGGACGAACGCGCCGGGATGCCGCGCCGCGTGATGCGTTTCATCATCGAGGGCGACGATCATCGAGGCCCGAACAATGCCGGAGTCGTCATCCCCGCCGGTGTCGCCCATGCCCTCCGCGTGGAAGGCGGCACGGACACCATCATGGTGTACGGCACGAGCACCAAGTTCAATCCCGCCTTTGAGGGGCGTCTCGCCGACAGCGTGGAGCGTGCGCCGCTACCTGAGGATTGGCAGCGGTACGTTGATGGGAAATGACGAAATCCGAATGACGAAGCTCGAAGGAAGTCCGAAGGCCCAATGACCGAAGGGCATCTCGCGATGCTGCGCGTATTCGTCATTCGTCATTCGTCATTCGTCATTCGTCATTCGTCATTCGTCATT
>CBINJX010000835.1:0-3085 GCA_966251085.1 uncultured Verrucomicrobiales bacterium | reverse complement strand
AGTGTGGTCCGCTACCGTTTCAAAGCGGATCTCGGTGAGGTGGGCGGTGTGGAAACGGTTTCCCCACGGGCTGATGATCTGGCAATCACGCCTGTCTCACCGACCACTCGCGAAGGATGGCACGCGTATTTCGTCACGCCAGTAAGGGCGGGGGCTAGGCCGGCTTATGACTTTTTCATCTCCTCCGCGGGGATCAATCAGCTGACCACCAACATCAGTCAGAACCCACGGCGCACGACTGCTCCGGATCCGCCGGGGTACCCGCGGGAAGAGCCATTTGTGATGGCACCGAATCCTCAATGGAACGGTGTTGTCCCCGCGATTTTTGTCTCTGACAATCAGGTCTTCGACATCGTCTCCAGATTTCACGGGAGCCGTTACCGCCGGAGTGCCTCCATGAACTCCTGGAAGTTTCACTTCCCGAGAACGCAGCTGTTCAACGGTGTTCAGCGATTGCTCGTGACGGAGAAGGGAGGCGAAACTCTGCTCGGATTCGAATTATTCCGCCGAGCAGGGCTCCTCTCTTCCTTTGCCCGTTTCGTGGACTTTTACCGGAATAATGATGGCGGCATTCAGCGGCTAGAGATCACGGATTGTGACGAGGAGACCTTTGCACGATGGGCAGCAGAGCAGAATCGAAGAAGACCTGACGTTCCGGAAGAGCCTCTCGGAGTGGTTTTCAAGTCGAAAGGGCAGGATTCGAATGAAGGTCCTTATGGCTTTGCAAACGGTTCCCCGCTGCCGTCCCGAACGGCGGGGTCCCTGGTGCCCGGCGGTATCTGGACTCCGCGCTTGCGGTATCAGTGGAACTATCCGCTCCAGAACAGCGACTGGATCGGCCATGTTCCATTTGAGACCATGATGAATAGCCTCTGGGCGGCGCGGGGGGACTACAGTAGTCCGGGTACCAACCTGAACGTCTCAGCCCTTCGCAACTATCTCAATGCTAACTGGGATGTGGACGGCATGCTCACCTATCTCGCCGTGCGCAACTGGTCCTGTCCGTGGGATGACAAGTTCCACAACTCCTTCGTCTGGCGTCGGGCCAATGGAAAATGGACGATGGCTCCCTGGGACTTTGATTCCGAGTTCGCAGGACAAGCCTCCGATGCCTCCATCTTCGCTGGAAAGATTGGGGACCGCTCAAATAACACTCGCGGACCGAACTACTTCAAGGACAGCATCTTCCAGGCATTCGAGACGGAGTTCAGGGACCGGATGTTTCTTCTGAACAACACCCTCCTGCATCCGAACAATATTCAGGCAGTTGCTGCCGAGATTGGCGTCAGCATCAATATGAACTGGGTGAATGCACGGTTCGCGAGTGTGAACGACCAATGCCGCCACAGCTTGAGTGATCCTCCCCGGACATTCTACCGGCCCGGCAAACCGACGAATATCGCCCCGGCAGATACCGCCAGCGCATTACCTCCCACCGTGCTGCTAGCCTCGGCCTATACGCATAGCAATACATCAACTCCGAGTCCGCATGCATCCACACGTTGGGAAATCCGCACGGCGAATGGCAGCTACTGGGAGCCGGTCTTTGCAAGCACCAGCACGACCAATCTCACCTCGCTGCCAATTCCGTTCGAACAGTTGACTTTCGGCACCGCCTACTTCTGGCGGTGCACCTACTTCGACGCCGAAGGACATCCTTCGTTCACCTCGGATGAGACGCAGTTCATCTTCGGTCAGGCACCGGTGACAAAGATGCTCGTCAATATCGATGCCTCTACCCAGTGGAAGTACAATCAGACGAGCAACCTCGACGGCACAAATTGGACAGCTTCCAGCTACAACGATTCCTCATGGCCCTCCGGCGCAGCGCTGTTTTATGTCGAAAACTCCGCACTTCCAGAGACCAAACGAACGCCTCTGACCATCGGTCGTAGCACCTACTATTTCCGCACGAAGTTTAACTTCTCCGGCAATGTGCAAGGTACCACGCTGCGGATGCGGCATATCGTGGACGATGGGATCGTCGTCTACCTGAATGGAGTAGAGGTTTGGAGAATGGGAATGCCGGCGGGAACCGTGAGCTACGCGACTGCGGCATCACGTACTGTCGGAGAGGCGAATTTCGAACCCGCGAGCGGATGGGTTGAAATCCCGTCCGGTGCTTTGGTTCCGGGAGAAAACGTGCTCGCGGTAGAGGTGCATCAGGTCAATCTTGGTAGCAGCGATATTGTGATGGGAGTTCAACTGGAGGCCGATGTGCCGAGTGTCTCCGGAGAACTCGTGATCAACGAGGTCATGGCAGATAACAGCTCCGCCGTTTCCAATGGTGGCAAGTATCCGGATTGGATTGAACTCCACAACGCCACTCCCACTGCTGTGGACCTTTCCGGGATGAGCCTTAGCGACGACGTGCTTGTGCCTGGAAAATTCGTGTTCCCTCAGGGTACGACGATTCCTGCATTCGGGTATCTCGTCGTTTGGTGTGACGACAACACGCTCGCACCCGGATTGCACACCGGCTTTGGTCTCGCCAGAGGTGGACAGACGGTTGCGCTCTTTAGCGGGCAGACCGTGAAAGACTTTGTCACCTTCGGTCCGCAGGTCGCCAATTTTTCGATCAGTCGCATACCGAATGGCTCGGGAGAATTTGCCCTCACCGCTCCAACTCCCGGGACGGGGAATGCCGCCCAGGTCACGTTGGGGGCCGCCACAGGTCTCAAGATCAACGAATGGATGGCAGCACCGATGAGCGGGGAAGACTGGTTCGAGATCTACAATGCGTCCACAAGTCCGGTGGCAATTGGCGGATTATACCTAAGCGACTCGGTGAGTTCGCCAACGCTCACCCAAATCCCACCGTACTCGTTTGTGGCTGCGGGAGGGTTCGTTCGATTCGATGCCGATGGCACCACGCTTGGGGCAAACCATACAAACTTCAAGCTCAGTACTGGCGGTGACAGCTTGATCCTCACTGCCGCGAACGGGGTGAATGTTATCGACTCCGTGAATTTTGGTGGGCAGTTGAGCGGTGTCTCCCAAGGTCGGCTCCCGGATGGCGCATCGACGATTGTTTCCTTCCCTCAGACTCCCACGCCAGAGGCGAGCAATTACCTGCTCGCTCCTG
>CBINJX010000834.1:0-3089 GCA_966251085.1 uncultured Verrucomicrobiales bacterium | reverse complement strand
GAACATGCCGGGCTTCGTCACTCTCGGTGGTGATCCGGAGTGGCGTCAGTCATCTTTCCTCCCTGGCGTCTTCCAGGGATGTAACGTAAATTACCGGCAGAACATGCCGCTGGATCAGGTTCTTACGAATATCCGCAGCCAGTTCAGTTCTCTTGACCGCCAGCGTCGTCAGCTCAATCTCGTTCACAAGCTGAACGAAATGCATGCTCAAGCGCTTCAAAAAGACGCGCAACTCGAGGCTCGTATCGAGGCATTCGAGATCGCGTTCAAGATGCAGACCGAGGCCACGGATGCGTTCGACATCTCGAAAGAATCCGACGAGGTCAAGGACATGTACGGTCGGAACGACCTCGGAGCGAAGCTCCTCGTGGCCCGCCGTCTCGTTGAGCGCGGTGTGCGCTTCGTGCAGGTACAGGCTGGTGGCTGGGACCATCATAACCAGCTCGACCAAAACCTCCGTCGGACAGCCGGTGCAATCGATACACCTGCAGCAGCCCTACTCAAGGATCTCAAGCGGCTTGGCCTGCTCGATGAAACACTTGTTATCTGGGGTGGCGAATTCGGCCGTACGGTCGTGAAGGATCGCAATGGCAACGATGCCCCGGGCCGCGATCATAACGGCCGTGGGTTCTGCTCATGGCTTGCGGGCGGCGGCGTAAAGGGTGGCATGACCTATGGCGCTACCGACGAGTTCGGAGCTCGTGCGGTTGAAAACAAGGTCCACATCCACGACCTCCACGCGACGATCCTGGCATTGCTCGGATTCGATCACACCAAACTCACCTACCGCTACAACGGCCGCGACTTCCGTCTCACTGACAATTACGGCAACGTAGTGAAAGATATCATCGCCTGATTTTCGAAGCCCGCGAAGTGTGCGTGAAGCCGCGGTATCCCCGTGCACTCCGCCTCGCGGGCTTTTTTCAATCCTATGCGTGCGCGTTCCCTCATCCTCGCTGGATTAGCGACGACATCAGCTGCCTTTGCAGCCGATCCCACTCCTGACCAAATCCAATTCTTCGAGAGCAAGGTCCGACCAATTCTTTCCCAGAAGTGCTACAGCTGCCACTCGATTGCGGAAGGTAAGATCAAAGGTGGTCTTACCTTGGATACGCAGGCTGGCACCCTGAAGGGTGGCGATACCGGTCCTGCGGTAAAACCCGGTGATCCTGACGATAGTCTTCTGATCCAGGCTATCCGCTATACAGACTCGGATCTCGAAATGCCGCCGAAGTCGAAGGGCGGGAAGCTTTCGGACCAGGAAATAGCGGACCTGACAGCATGGGTCAAAATGGGGGCTCCTGATCCTAGAAAGGAAGCCAATGGAGGTAAGTTGACCGGTTTAACCGAGAAGGCACGTGCGCATTATGCGTTCCAATCGGTCAAAAAGAGCCCGATTCCCGAGGTGAAGAACCGCGCCTGGTGTGTTACCCAAGTGGATGCCTTCATCATGAACAAGCTTGAGGAGAAAGGGATGACGCCTTCTCCTGTTGCATCAAAAGAGGCACTCCTTCGCCGTGCGAGCTTCGACCTGCTCGGTCTGCCTCCAAGTCCGGCTGAACTCCACGCGTTTGTCGCCGACGAGTCTCCGTACGCCTTCGCCAAGGTCATCGACCGAATGCTGGCATCTCCACACTATGGCGAGCGCTGGGGGCGTTTCTGGCTTGATTCAGCCCGTTACTCGGACACCACAGGCGGTGACCGGAACGACCGAATGGGCGATTACCGGTATCCGTATGCTTGGACCTATCGCGATTGGGTGATCAAGGCATTCAACGACGACATGCCTTACGATCAGTTTATCCTGCAGCAACTCGCCGCGGATAAACTTCCGAGGAACAAGACGGAGAACCTGGCCGCTCTGGGGTTCCTTACGGTTGGCGAGCGCTTCCAGAATAATAACGACATCATCAACGATCGCATCGATGTCGTTTCTAAAGGCTTCATGGGACTGACTGTATCGTGTGCGCGCTGCCACGATCACATGTTTGATCCGATCACGATCAAGGACTACTACGCTCTGCACGGTGTCTTTTCGAGCATCACTGAGCCAGCCGAGAAACCATTGCTGTCAGTTACAGCGAACAAGGAGCTTGCTGCTGACTTCGAGAAGAAGGTTGCTGAGGTAGAGGAGGAGAATCGTGGGAAATTCTACAAAGTTGTAGAGGATACCACGTGGATGTTCCGTCAGAAGGTGGCTGCCTACCTCAAGGCAGGTCAACTGCGCCGGAGAAATTCCGATGAGGCGGCCCTTCAGGAGGCCGCAAAGATCATCAGCGAAGAGAAGCTCGATCCGGAACTGATGCGGGAAGTTCAGGGAGATGTCCGGAGGGAGAACCCAGTGATGGGCGCTTATGCTCGTTTCATGCAGGAAGGCAGTAATTTCAAAGCTGTCGCTGCTGAAGTCGCGGAGAATAAGGGGAACCGTTACAATCCAATTATCGCAACTGCCGTCAAAGGCGCTAATCCGCAGTCGCTGGACGACGTAGCCGAGATCTATGCAAAGGTCTTCGCTAGTGTGGAGCCGAAGGCAAAGGAGATCGTCAAGGCATACAGCGATGCCAGGACAGGGCCGGTTACCGGTGTTGATCCAGCAGTTGCTCAGTTGGTTCAGTTCCCGTTCGCGCTCGCAGCAGCTTCTGAGTTGAATACAGAAGGGCTGCGTAAGATGACCGACGGATGGCCTCAGCAGATGCAGGGACGTGCCCGGTTTGTATTCTCCAAGGTCAATGAGCTGCTGTTAACCCACGACGGAGCTCCTGCCCGAGCCATGGTCGTGGCTGATAAGGCACGGCCGCAGAACTCACCGGTCTTCCTTCGCGGGCAAGCCGAGACCCGGGGAGATATGGTCCCAAGGCGCTTCCTCGAGGTTCTTTCCGACGGACGCCCTATGCCGTTCCGTCAGGGTAGCGGACGCTTGGAGCTTGCCCAAGCCATCGCAAATCCCAAGAACCCGCTTACTGCCAGGGTAATTGTGAACCGCGTTTGGATGCATCACTTCGGCCAGGGGTTTGTCCGCACACCGGATGATCTCGGAACGCAAAGCGAGGCTCCGAGCCATCCCGAATTGCTGGATTACCTTGCAGCCT
>CBINJX010000833.1:0-3115 GCA_966251085.1 uncultured Verrucomicrobiales bacterium | reverse complement strand
CCCGGCTTGCGGGCGATCCGTGCATCGACTGAAGGCGATTCCTCAACTAGCTTCAGGCCCATCTCTGGACCGAGGACAATGACCGCTGACGCCATGCTATCCGCAGTCGCGCAATCGGGGGCTATAATGGTCACAAGGCTGTGATCCGTCAGACCGATCCCGGTGCGTGGATCGACGATATGCGAGTAACGTTTGCCTCCGATTTCGACCCGCTGAAACACGTCACCGCTGGTTGCGATTGCATTATTAGAGAGAAGAACAATTTGGGGTGGGGGAGCCCCGGGAGCGTCCAGTGCTGCGACTTCAACCCGCCAGCCCGGTTGTCCCGGGGGAGGGTCTCCGGCAGCCATGTCGCCGCTGCCACCCACGAGCGCCCGGGAAAATCCTCGCTGTTTTAGCACCTTCAGCGCTTCATCCACAGCGAAGCCTTTGGCTATTCCTCCCATGTCCAGGCGCATGTCTGGCTTCTGCAGCTCGGCGCTTCGGTTTCGCGGATCCAGTCGCAGATATTTGTACCCAACACGGTTTTTCATCTCTGCCAGCAGGTCCGGGCTGGGGAGTTCCTGCTTGCGTCGGGCCCGTCGCCAGGTGTTTACGAGCGGCCCCACTGTAATATCGAAGGCTCCATCCGTGCGCTCCGCCAAGGCCTGACTCCGCTGCAGCATCTGCCAGAGCACGGTGCTTACCGGAACCATTTTCCCTTGGCCAGAGGTGCGCGAGAGGCGGCTCAGCTCCGAGTCGCTGTCATAATCGCTCAGGATGCTATTCAGTACAGCGACCCGCTCGAACGCGGCCTCGGCGGCGGCTTTTGCCTGTGTTGCATCGTCCGCATAGAGAGTTACGCGGAATGGCAGCCCCATTTCCGCGCGCTCGAATACAAACCGCTGCTCCTCGGCGCGGACGTCTGTTCCTGCTATCAGGAGCGCTATCAGGGCAAAAGGGCGGAAGAAGACGGCGGTGGGGCGTCTTTCTGAGAGGATGTGATCGGCGCTCATGGGTGGGATTAGCTTTAACACATCCGCGCAATCTCGCATCCACGCTCGAACATCCAGCCACATCACCTGTCTCACAGAATCCATGCACTTCGCTGCCAAGCTTACCGCTGCTGTTTGCTCGCTTGCCTTGCCGCTGGCGTCACTCGCTCAAACGAAACCGGACGCACCACCGGCAACACCGCCGCAGAAAACCGCGCTCAAGCCAATCAAATACGAGGAGTACGATCTGCCGAATGGTCTGCACGTCATTCTCCACAAGAATGAAGCGGCTCCGGTGGTCTCCACCTATGTGCTGTACCACGTGGGGAGTAAGAACGAGCGTCCTGATCGCACCGGATTTGCGCACTTTTTCGAACATCTGATGTTCGAGGGCTCTGAGAACATTCCCCGGGGGCAGATCGATAAATACATTTCCGGTGCCGGTGGAAATCTGAATGCCAGCACTTCCTTCGATCAGACCGACTATTATTTCAACCTGCCCGCAAACCAGCTGAAGCTGGCGCTCTGGATCGAGTCCGAGCGAATGCTGCACGCAAAGGTGGATGAGACCGGTGTGGAAACCCAGCGGAAGGTGGTGAAGGAGGAACGCCGCCGTGGGGTAGATAACCAGCCCTATGGAACTCTCTTCGAGGAGCTTGCGGCGCTCGTGTTCCGGGGAACTCCGTATGCGTGGACCCCGATTGGCTCGTTCCAATACATCGATCAGGCGACGATCGATGAATTCCGGCAGTTCTATAAGAGCTACTATTCTCCAAACAATGCGACGCTCGTGGTCGCTGGGGACATCAATGTCGAAGAAACCAAGGAGCTGATTCAGCAGTATTTTGGTAGCATTCCTCGCGGACCCGAGGTCAAACGGCCGGAGATGAATTGGGAGCTCGGGGTAAAGGGTGAAAAGAAGGATGTGGTCAAAGACAACACGCCGCTTCCCGCGACGCTCCACGCCTGGCGTGCGCCCGCGGAGACCCATGAGGACGCCTATGCTTTGGAACTGCTCACGAACATTCTAGCGACCGGGCGCAGTTCACGCCTCTACAAGCGCCTTGTCGAAAAGGAGCAGGCGGCTCTCGATGCGGAGGCATTCCCGTTCCTTCTGGAGAAGGCTGGCATGGTCGGTGTATTTGCGACTGGCCAAAGCGGCGTGAGCCTCGATCAGCTCGACAAACTCATCACGGAAGAGGTCGAGGAGATTAAGAAGAATGGTGTGACCGATGAGGAGTTTCAAAAGGCCCGGAATACCAAGGAGACGGAGTTTGCCAATGCGTTTGGTACCATGAGCGCCCGAGCCAAGAATTTGGCTCGCTATCACGTGTTCTATGGTGACGCGAATCTGATTAACACTGAGCTGGATCGTTACTTGGCGGTGAAGAAGGAGGACCTCCAGCGTGTCGCGAACAAGTATCTCACCAAGGAAGGAGTGAATGTGCTGCGGTTCCCGGTCCCGGATGCAAAACAGGCTGCAGAAGCGGCTGCCGCAGAAAAGGAGAAGCCGATCCAGGTTCCCGCAACCAAGGACGCGAAGACGGAAACCCCGGCCCAGAAAACGGCGCCGGTTGATGTGCCCGCCGGACAAACCCCTGCACCGGTCAAGAAGTAACCTCTGAATTGCGTCCAAACCTACGATTTACCGCACCTATGAAGCGCAACATCCTCACTGCTTCTGTCGCTCTCGTGCTCGCTGCGACGGCGGCCGCTGATATCGATCGCTCAAAAAAGCCCGAACCCGCGCCCGCTCCGGAAGCAGCTTTCCCGGATTACAAAGAGGTCACTCTCTCAAATGGACTGAAGGTTTTTGTGATTCAGGATGATCGGAAGCCGACTGTTACATTCCGTCTGCTGACGAAGTCCGGCTCCGCTTTTGACGGCGAGAAGACCGGTCTCGCTAGCTTTGTCGCCGGGCTTCTCAACCGTGGAACGAAGACCCGTGATGCCGCCACGTTTGCCAAAGAGATTGACTTTATCGGTGGCAGACTTGAAGCGGCAGCCGGGCCGGATGCGATCGGGGTAACGACATCAGGCCTCACGAAGAACACTGAGAAGTTGCTCGATCTTCTTTCAGACGCTGTCCTGAATCCTGCATTCCCGGCAGATCAGCTCGCTATGGAACAGCGGAAGGCACT
>CBINJX010000832.1:0-3122 GCA_966251085.1 uncultured Verrucomicrobiales bacterium | reverse complement strand
CTCTCTTACATGATCCAGGTGCGCCTGAACATCGTCGCGCCAGAAATCAGGAGCGTCGGAATCCTCGGAAAGTTGCTTCTCCAGCCAGCTCAATTTTCCACTCTCGTGCGCAAGTGTGACGGTCGCCAGTTTCTCAGCGAAGTCCCGCTCGGAGAGTTTTGAAAGCTCTAGAAGCTCACCACCCAGGGCTCGCATCCGTCCAGCGGCATCCTGAGATTCCGCAGGCTCAAAGTTGAGGATGAGCCTCCGGAGCAGATGCGCCCATTCGAAGAGCACTACGCGCCGTTCGTTCGTGAAATCACTCGGCACCAGGATTGTCTTGCCCGGACCGGGATCGTGCTGAATGGCGAGAGGGAGATGTCCGAGAAAGGCATCTCCGCAGCACTGCCACAAGGCGGCTCCCCAGCTGAAGTCCTCTGCATGGAGGACTGGCATAAAGGGTGGTAACAAGCTCCGGTGGTCCAATCCCATCGCCATTCCTGGGCTGACACTCGAGTCGGCAATTGTCGGGCGCGAGACCATACTATGCACGCTGCGGCTGGCCAGGACGGAGCGATAGTGTGCTTCCGAAGTGGTCAGGCGGCGGCGGTTCTCACCGTCGAAGTAGAGGTAGTAAACAGAAGTCGGAATTCCCGGGTCGCCAACGTGCCCGAAGAATGTTGCTCGAACCCTGCCCGAACCGGAGGTTGCGCGCCGGAGAAAACTTTCTCCAGTTCCATCAAAATCGCAGTGCTCGGCGGTTTCCCTCCGGAGTAACTCCCCTAGATCACGTCCCAGCATCCCCTCGTGACCAGCGATGAAGCTCTGAGTGCCCCAGTTTGCCGCAGTCCATGCGCTCTCTCGGTCACCGAAAAACCAGCGCGAAAAAGGATCCCCGTTTGAAACGCAACGCAGCCCGGCCTCTTGCTCAGGGAGTTCCGCGACACGACAGACTATATCGTCATCGACACTACAGAGCAGCTCGCCTGCACCGTGGAGGAGGAGCGCGTTTCGATTTGCGCCGCATGCGAATCCGGTTCCCAGAGGATCGAGCAATGCAAATTCCGCGCTTTCCATCGAGCATGCACCTGCTTCGACCAGTGCAGCAGCGAACCGTCGCTTCTCCGGCTTCCCTGCATACAAAATGGAAAGGCCGAGTTCCGACTGTAGCGTCGCAGCCAGATCCCGAAATGCTGCAGCCTGCACCGGTTGTTCGGAACTGTCTGAAATGAGGAGATCGATCGTTTGATCGTGATGGCGCAGGTTTCCCGCGAAGCTCCGGATCGCACGCTCCATCAGCGCTACTCGATTCCCTCCCGTTGGGAAGCCGATGAATCGGATAGGCGACGGTGGCTCCTCGGGTGGGCGGGAAATGATGTTCGAAATCAGTTCCGGAGCGGAGATCAGCAACTGCGCTTCCTTCAACTCCGGCAGAAGTTTCTCCAGCGCCTCTACCTGCAGTGAATCCCATCCGTGCTTTTCCGCGTATTGCACAACATGCTGTCGCAGCGGGCGAAATTCGGAACACTCTGTAAGAAACTCCAGGGCGAATGCCGGGAAAATTCGCGGCACACTTCCTGGCCGCAACGCCGCCTGCACGTGTTCTCCGAGCGAATAGCTTTCGAAGACTCCACGCCGCCACAGTGCTGGTGCGGTGGGAGCCTGCGGCGCAGGCAGTGCAGGCTCAGTGGGTTCTGGCCCGGAACGGCGTTGAAAAAACGAGAGCAACCCCATGGGGGGCGGATGCTGGCGTGAGGCGCTGGTTGCTTTCCAGCCTGATTTCCCGTTGGATGCAGCGCCCGTGCTCTCTGCTACATGACTACCGCTAACAAGATCACCCTGGTGCGGATCTTCATGATCCCGCTGTTTGTGATGATGGCTATCTATTACGGCCGCGGTTTCGTAAAGGGTGAGCCGCAGGAATGGCAACGATGGGCGGCGATCATCATCTTCGGCTTGGCAGCGGCCAGTGACGGGATCGATGGCTACATCGCGCGGCGCTTCAATCAACGCTCTCAGCTGGGTGTGATTCTCGACCCGATTGCAGACAAGGGTTTGCTACTGGCCGGTATAATCACGCTCAGCTTCAGCAACTGGCATTACGAATTCCCGCTCTGGTTTCCAGTGCTCGTGATCGCCCGGGATGCCATCGTCGTGCTGGGAGCAGTCATGCTGCACCTCCTGAACGGCTCCGTACAGGTGCGACCGACTCTGACCGGAAAAGCCGCGACCGCCGCGCAGATGGTCGCACTCGTCCTCGTGATGCTTCAGTTTAACCCCTCGCGGCAGGCGATCCACTTCGGCAGCTTTGTCTGGGAGGTTACCTTCCTGGACCTCACCGTCTACGTCGCCGGGGTTTTCACCGCGATCTCCGGTTTCGGGTACATCATCGATGGAATCGGGCAGCTACAGGCCCGTGGGCATGGGGAACCACTGGGCGGCCGCGGGGAGGAGTGAGGAAGTGTTTAGTTTTCAGAATAAACGATGGTGGTGGCTCGCGCGTTCTGAGTACTGACAACTGAGTACTTCCCACGCTCACATCATTCCTACTTACTTCAATACGCCAACCCGCGTATTGTCTCTCCATGTCTCGCACTGTTGCCATTGTTGGCCGACCGAATGTCGGCAAGTCCGCGCTCTTCAACCGTCTCGCCGGCCGGCGGATTTCAATCGTGCACGACATGCCGGGGGTGACCCGCGATCGCATCTCTGCGGAGTGCACGATTGGACGCGGCCATTTCAATATCCTCGATACCGGCGGTATCGGCGCCGATGTGGATACCGATTTCACGAAGCAGGTCCGTGCTGAAGTCGAGATCGCCGTCGAGACCAGTGATCTCATTCTATTCGTCGTCGATGGGCAGACGGGGCTTACGCCTGTCGATCAGGATCTCGCCAAACGTCTACGCCGTGCGGACAAGCCGTTGATCCTGGTGGTCAACAAGATCGATCACGAGAAGCACAACCCGTATGTCTCCGAGTTCTCCCGATTGGGCTTCGAACCTCAGGTGGCGATCAGTGCGGAGCACGACCGCGGGATACGCGGGCTCGTGGATCGAATCGAAGCACTGCTTCCCGAGCGCGATGAGGAAGCGGCCCGGGATGCCGGCGGTCTTCATGCGGCCGTCGAGCTTCTTCGCGAG
>CBINJX010000831.1:0-3130 GCA_966251085.1 uncultured Verrucomicrobiales bacterium | reverse complement strand
GGAGTCTGTGAGCTTTCTCCAGCCCGAGATCGACGACCGGAATATCCTCGTCGAACAGGAATTGCGGGCGGACCTGCCTCTGCTGGAAGTGGACCGCACCCAGATGAAGCAGGCGTTCTATAATATCATCAAGAACGCCTTCCAAGCGATGCGGACGGGAGGAATTCTCCGGATCATCACCGATGTGGAGGATCAGTACGTCTCGATCATTTTCGTCGATACGGGTGGTGGAATCTCCACGGAGAACATGAGCAAACTTTTCGAGCCATATCACACGACGAAGGCGAGCGGTTCCGGGCTCGGGCTGCTCATCGTCCGAAGAATCGTGCGAGAGCATGGCGGTGAGATCGACATCGTCTCGCACGAAGGGCAGGGGTTGGAACTCACGATCCGGCTTCCGCTGAATGAAAAGCGGGCGCGTCTTCTGCCCGGCGGCGAAACGCCAGCCGAGTAATCATTCACGGTTGCGCCTCACGCCCGGCGCGCCGCTCCAGAATCTGTACGATCTCGCGGAACCGTTCGTGCACGTCGTCCTGGTCGGAAGGTTCCGGAAGTCCTTCTTTTGCTCCCCGGTCAATCATCGTGGCGTGGTGCAAGAGCGCTTCGCGATCTTCCTTTCGCCGGATGTGATGAGCGATGATCCGGATCGCTTCGAGCAAACGGATCGTGACAGGGGCGCTGCTGCGGGCGTATTGCCGGATTTGATTGAATGCAGCAGCAGCGAGACCTCGAAAGGCATAATGCTTCGCTACAATTCGTAGTTGTCCATCACGACCATACCGGTGGGTGGAAGGTGCTGGACGAGCCGCCACTTTCGCCAGCACCGAGCCAAGGCGATCGACGCACTGTGCGGCTGTCATTGGATCGTTGATTCCTGGAGAAAGCGCCCGGACGGCAATTTCCACCAACTCGCTCAGTGAAAACTCGAGATCCTGTGTCTGAGTACGCTGCGGTGCGAGAATGAAGGCATCTCGTACCTTTTCCGTGATCTCCGGGTTCGCTCGTTCACCGGGGTAAACGCGTGCAAGGATCTCATCCTCACCAATGAAATCTCCCGGACGCCGATCCAGGGACAGAATGAGATCATATTTCTCGGCGAGTGCCATGAGGCTATCTCCATCAACTGCTTCCAGGTAGTCACTCCTGGTCGAGCACACCCGTGCGGCTTGATCGGAGAAATCAGGAGGAAGTTCCTCGCGGGCATGTTCCGGAGCACTGGTTCCTACATCTTCCGGATACACCTCATCGAGAGCCTGATCGAGTTCGCGGCCGATCTTGGCAATGATCGATTGGGCCTGAATGAGCGAGGCTGTATGATGAATGAAATAGACCAACGCGCCGATGCTCAGGAAGGTGAGCGCGATTGCACAGGTCACCGAGATCCGCGGAACAAAATCCCCGCTCGGTCCGCCGACCACCCGCAGGATTGCGAGGCAGTAAGTGAATGTGGCAATGAGAATCCCAAGCACCACCTGATTGCCGGTGTCCCGCATGAAGTTGCGGAGCAGACGTGGGGTGAATTGCGACGAAGCGAGAGTGAGCGCCACAATGGTGACCGAGAAGGTCACGCCCGTTACCGTCATCACTGAAGAAGCGATCGCGGCGAGCAGGCCTCTCGCTCCCTCCACGCCATCTCGAAAGATAAAAGGAAACGTCAGGAACTCCTTCTCCCTGGCAGGATCATCCACTGCCAAAGTTCCCGCTGCGAGCGCCATGACTGCAGCGATGATTACGCTCGGGACAAACCAGAAGCTCGTATGCAGCTTTTCCCAGAGTGTGAGGAACCTTGGTGTCATCTTCTCTGAAAGTGAATAGTTGAGAGCATCAAGTTGAGAGCCGCGAACTGGCAGATCGAGGCGGACGCGTGAGGCGAAGCAGGGGGCTGTTTACTGACTTCTGAGCTCTGAGCACTGAGTACCTTAATCCCGCCTTCACGCACTTCCCTCGTTTGCTGCTCTCGAGAGATGCGGCGGAGTTTGCGGAAGACTGCGTGGCCTGTTAGCCGGGGAATTACATTATGGCTCTTGATATCCGGTAGCCCGCAGCTCCAACTGCGCTTTACGCGGATCGTAGTCGAAGAAAAGTCCCCCACGACGCACGGATTGCGCCGGTACGTAATCGAGCGTTGCCCGGCTTGTCTCCATGAGCCCCGCTGCACCCTGCAACTCACCCGTGACAAACAGGTCCGCAGCAGTCGAATCACCATGGTTTTCAGCCCGGAATAGCACCACGAAATTTCCGCTCGGTTGCGGTTGGATCTTTTCAACATGAAGGACAACCTCCGGAGGGCCTTCCTTTCTCATGAGGGCGTCGTGCAGCAGGATGCCGATGCATGCTACGACGAGAAGAATTCCCAAACCGGTGACCACGGTGTGAAAGAATCCCTCCTGTGCGTTTTCCTGCTGTTGCTCCTTGCCGTTGTCGTTGCTTGAAGTGGGTGAGCGCTCGGATTCATCCATAAAGCGTTAAAGGATCAACCGTGCCGCAGCGGCGCCGATGGCGGCTGGAAAGGCGAGTACAACCGTTGTCATGACCATCTGTGAAAGCGGCAGGCCTTCCGTGCGATCAAAGGTCCAGAGAATATAAGCGCTTACCACCAGGCAGAGCGCATAGCCGACTACGGTAAACCGCAGAAAAACATTCCTGTGCGTTCCTCCCTCGGGAATGGCCGCCTCCCCTTCAAACCCGACTGCATAGACGAATGCGTGCATCGCCAGGATGGACAGAAACAGGAGCCCGAGACCCTGCCACGGATTCATCTGGTAGGCGATCAGGACCATTTCGTCCGTGGGGGCAACATTCAGCGCGAGAAAGATCGCTCCTGCAAGCATGTGGAAAAGTTCGGCTCCGTAGCCCGCTCGCTCATCACGACGTTCCTCTTCGGGCGTCTTTGCCTTCAGTTGAGCCTGGGCGAGGATGGCTCCGATGCTGCCCGGGATCGCCTGTATTGAAATCTTTCCCACGATCTCGGTCAGCGACATGCCGGGCCTAATCACGCCGAAAAGAACCAACACCAGTGCTCCGATGATAAAGCCAACGGCAAAGGCGATCAGCCCGTCGGCAAGATCTTCTTTCCAGTTGAAGGTCTCTTCGAAGCCCGAGTGATACGAGAGCCCGGTCAGGAGTGGCA
>CBINJX010000830.1:0-3132 GCA_966251085.1 uncultured Verrucomicrobiales bacterium | reverse complement strand
CAACCGACAGCCATCTACGAAGCGATCCGTGATGGCTACATTCGCTTGCGATTTTACTTGCCAGGCAATGGGAAGCTTCGTAGCGAGTCCCACTCCCGTGAGAAGTCTTCGAGCCAATTTCATTCTTCGCTGCGTCACCATGCTCTTGGTGATGAGTGGATGGTTTGTGCTCTCGAATCATTGCGCACTGGGGATGAGTTCACGGACAGGGGAGGCGCACCAATGCTGCGAAAACGGGAGACCTGCGTCGCCTGAAGATCAGCCCGCGCCTAGTGGTACGATCATCTGCTGTAAGGCCTTACAGGCTCTGACCCATGACACGGCGAAGGTGACGAATCTTAAGCCGGATCTTTCGCCCGTTCTGCTCGCAGTTGCGTGGCTCATGGAATCTGAGCGTCAGCACGAGTGCCGTGCTGACCTAAGTGCCCGCGGTGGTACGGTACCGCCGTTAGCGATTTCGTTCATTGAACTGGTCCTGCAACGGAGCCTGCTGGCGCATGCTCCGCCCGCTCTCGCTTAGCGAGGCCGCGGCCTGCTTTCGCAGGTAGTTTCACGCAGCCTCGCACACGACACCCCACTGTAGGGAAGTCGTGTCTTTTTCTCTGAAGCGTACCGCCGCGTTGCGCTCATACGTGACCGCGCACTGCGGTCCGAGTTCCTACCGCTCCCCGCACTCATATCAAATCGGCGGACCTACGTGCCCTGGTTACCCCGGCTCTCGATAGCCGCCCGGACACATAGGGTCCTGCCGGAACTCGGTCAAACCCACCACTCCTTTTACTTTGAAAAACCGTCTCACTTTTCTCGCTCTCCTCGTTCTTACGTCCACCCTGCAAGCCCGCGTCGTCGAATATGACATTACCGTCGCAGAGCAGCGGCTCGCGCCGGCAGGTAAAACGGTTCGTGCCCTTACGCTCAATGGTGGCATTCCAGGCCCAGTGCTCCGTTTCCGCGAGGGTGACGTGGCACGCATTCGGATTCACAACACGCTCAAACGCGAAGACACCTCGGTCCACTGGCACGGCTTGCTCCTTCCAAACCTTCAGGACGGGGTGCCTTATCTGACCACACCGACGATCAAGCCGGGCACAACTCACACATTCGAGTTCCCGCTACGGCACTCGGGCACCTACTGGTACCATTCGCACACCGGCATGCAGAAACAGATCGGCACCTATGGTGCGGTCGTCGTGGAGCCTCGTAACGGGGAGCCTCAGCGCGCCGACCGCGAGCACGTCGTGGTGCTCTCGGACTGGACGAATGAGAATCCCAAGGAGGTGATGCGCTCACTGATGCGTGGGAGTGAATACTACGCGATCCGCAAGGGCAGCATGCCGTCGATACTGGGCGCCGCCCAGGCGGGCACACTCCGTCAATATTTCAAACGCGAGAAGGCAAGGCTCCCGGCGATGGATATCTCCGACGTCGCCTATGACGCATTCCTGATCAACGGCCAGCGCCGGTCGACACTTGAGTCGCATCCCGGTGAGACGGTCCGGCTCCGTGTCGTGAACGCGAGCGCTTCCACCTATTTCTATCTCCAGTCTGCCACAGGGCCGCAGACCATCGTGGCTGCGGACGGTCCACCCGTTAAACCGATTCAGGTCAATCGGCTCTTCATTGGGATGGGCGAGACATACGACGTGTTCATTACCGTTCCACGCAGCGGCGCGTGGGAGTTCCGAGCGACCGCCCAGGACGGCTCCGGTCATGCGTCACTATTCTTGGGAGAAGGTGAGGAGCATTTAGCCCCTGATGTGCCGCGGCCGGACAACTACCGCATGGATGAGACGCTTCTTGCAGCCATTACCGACGCGGAAGAAGCCTCAGAACTCGACGACAAAGCAGCCCTCGCCGCAGAGAGCCCACGGCCGCTTTCGCCCTATCGCCGCCTGAAGGCACTTCACTCCACCACGGTGCGCGGGACGCTGCCCACGCGAAAGATCACGCTGCGCCTTACCGGTGACATGGAGCGCTATATCTGGTCGATCAACGGCAAGACCCTAGCCGAAGAAAGCACGATCCCTGTGAAGCATGGTGAGGTGCTGCAGATGGAGTTCATCAACGACACGATGATGCATCATCCTATGCACCTGCACGGGCACTTCTTCCGTGTGCTAGAAGATCAGGGGAGCCGTGCGCCGCTCAAGCACACGGTGGATGTTCCTCCAATGGGCAGGCGCACCATCGAGTTCCTCGCAAATGAGGAGCATGACTGGTTCCTGCACTGCCATCTCCTCTATCACATGGATGCCGGCATGGCGCGCGTCCTCAGCTATAAGGAAGGTGGGAAGAAGAACGTGAACCTCGGTCCGAAAACCCTCAATCCGTCGTCCCTCATGGTCGATGGGATGTTGCTCAATAACATGAGCATGGGCATGGCGAGCGTCATGAATCAGCGGAACAACTTCACGCTGTCCTGGGATGTTGGCTGGGGACACGGCGGTCAGCGGCTCCCACACAAGCACGAGGATGGTGGGTTCGGCCTAGGGTATGAAGTCGATCTGGTCTGGCAGCGCTACTTCAATCCCAACTTCTCCGCTTTTGCGGGCTTCCGATGGACCAATGAGGAACTTGTCGAGAATCGTGCGATCGCGGGCGTGCTTTACAGATTGCCTTATCTCGTAAACACGCAGCTCACCGTCGACAGTGAAGGCGGTATCCGTCTCGGTATCGGAAAGGTATTCCAACTCACCGACCGGTTCGGAGTCGCTATCGACGCGGAGTACGACACCCGCACCCAATTCGAGTGGAGCGTGGGTGCAAACTATGTGCTCACCAAAAACTTTTCACTCATCGGCCTGTATCACTCGGCTCACGGCCTCGGAGCCGGCTTCGGATTCAGCTTCTAAGCACTTTCGCGGTGCCCAGCCTCCGCAATTTACACGCAACCTGAACAGAAACCATAGCTAACCATGAAACACACCACACGTCTCACAACCCTCGCAATCGCCGTTCTTCTTCAGGAACTGGTAAGGCGTCGCCCAGTAATCCTCTTCGCCCCAGTTGTTGATGTCGAGGATGTAGCGGTGCGCATTGAAGGCGCGGTTCACTTCCTTGAGCTGCGTCGTCAGATCCTTGCCCTTGAGGTCGGTGATGAACTCGTTCCAGCCCTTGGTGGTGCAGGTGGCG
>CBINJX010000829.1:0-3134 GCA_966251085.1 uncultured Verrucomicrobiales bacterium | reverse complement strand
CGAGCTGCTTCGCGCTGCGCCAGAACGGCTCGTTCGCGTCGTTGAAGATCCGCTTGTTCGGTCGAACCCAGCCGGACTGCAGCGCACGATCAGCATGCGCGGCGAGCGTAGGATCGCCGATCGATCCGAGGACACGCTGTGCCGTGGGGATGTGATCCTCGGGGAGATAGCGGGAATCCGTACGCGGATACGTAAGGACCTTGTGTTTCTCGTAGAGCGCCTGCGCGATCTGAAGCGTCATGCGCGCCGGGAATCCAAAGCGCTGGTTCGCCTCACGCTGCAGGGTTGTGAGGTCGTAGAGAAGGGGAGGTGCCTGAGTGGCTGGCTTTTTCTCCTCTTCGACGGTGCCGATCTTCCCTTCGCACTTCGCCTTGATCGCCTCCGCCGTGGCCTGATCCCAGATCCGTTCGGCACGTGCGTCCTCGTCTGCACCTTTCTTCGTGAACTTCTCATCGAACCAGCGCCCGCGATAGCTGCCTGCGGTGACACCGAAATCACCAAAGACCTCGAAATAAGTGCGCGGTTTGAAGGCGCGGATCTTTTCCTCGCGCTCGGCGAGAATGGTGAGCGTCGGCGTTTGCACACGGCCGGCGGTGGTCTTCTGGAAACCGCCGAGTGCCTTCGTATTAAAAGCGGTCAGTGCCCGGGTGGAGTTGATCCCGACCAGCCAGTCGGCTTCCGAACGGCTCGTGGCAGCGTCGGCCAGGGGGCGCATTTCTTCATCCGTGCGCAGTCGATTAAAAGCACCCCGGATCGCATCGGGTGTCATCGACTGCAACCAGAGCCGTTTGCTCGGCTTGTTCACACCCACCGCACGGATCACATTCCGGAAGATCAGCTCACCCTCGCGCCCGGCATCGCACGCGTTGATGATCGTGGTGACGTCCTTCCGTTTGAGCAGCTTCTTCAGCGTAGCCAGGCGCCCGGCGTTCTTTTCGATGGGGGCCAGTGCAAACTCCGGTGGCAGATGCGGAAGTTTATCGATGCTCCATTTACCCCGCTTAATGTCGTATTCCTCGGGGACTGTCAGCTCGAGCAGATGGCCGACGGCGGATGAGATGACGTACTGGTCGTTCTCAAAGTAGTCGCCTTGGCGCTCAAATTTCCCGAGCGCCTTCGCAATGTCGGCTGCGACGCTTGGTTTTTCTGCGATTACGAGCGTTTTGGACATGATCAGGGCCGGGGAATTAGCGGCAAAATGGCCAGAAGCCACTAAAAAGTTACGAGGAACGAGGCTGTTTTGGTGGGGCGACGGGGAAAAGGGGAGTACTCAGTACTCAGTTCTCAGTGCTCAGATGAGGGGGCTATTGCGTGGGTTTTGCCCTCTAATCGGATCTGAACTGACTTCTGACTTCTGAGCACTGAGCACTCAGAACTTCTCTCCTCCCGATCAGTTCAATCTCACAAACCGCTTCCCGGGCAACTGCTTGACCAGCCGCTTCATCTCCAGGCCGAGTAGGGTGGCGGAGACTTTGGAGATTGGGAGACCGGACTGGGGGACGATCAGGTCGAGGTCTCTCTCTTCGTCGCCAATCGCTTCAAGAATGGCAGACTCCTCCGCCCCAACCCCAGTCGGCGTGGTGGCCGGACGCGGTTTCGGGGCCTCTGGGAAAAGCATGTTCAGATCGTCCAGAATATCACCGGCCCCAGTCACCAGCTTTGCGCCCTGTTGAATGAGACGATTCGATCCTGCGGAGGTGGGCCGGTCGATCTGGCCCGGTACGGCATAAACCAGCCGGCCGTGTTCGAGTGCCTGATTGGCGGTGATCAGGGCACCGCTGTTGAGCCCCGCCTCGATTACCAATGTTCCAGTTCCCCAGCCGGCAACGATCCGGTTCCGGTACGGGAAAGTTTGGGTGCTCGGAGGAAAGGTCATTGGATATTCGCTGACGACTGCGCCCGAGGTGACGATTTTTTCTGCAAGTACCTGATTTTCCGGCGGATAGAGATCCATCAGGCCGGAACCGATCACCGCGACCGTGCGTCCCTTCGCCGCGAGCGCACCCTGATGCGCCGCTGTATCGATTCCGCGAGCGAGGCCGCTGATCACCGTCAGTCCGGCATAAGCGAGCTGATATGAGAGCTTCTTCGCACATTCCAGACCGTAGTGGCTGACCTTTCGGGAACCCACTACCCCGATTGCGCGCTGATCCTGAGGCAGCAGTTTCCCCCAGACGTAGAGAAGAATGGGAGGATTATGAATTTCCCGGAGATGACGCGGATATTCCGGGGAAGCTTGCGTAATCACCTCCGCACCGAACTCCCGGATCCGCTCCAGCTCGGCAGAAAGATCCACATGCTCCTCCCACGATGCAAGCGCCTTGGCCAGCTCCGGCCCCACTCCGTCCACCGTTCGCAACTCCGCCGGTTTCGCCAGAAGAACACGCGCGGGAGTTTCGAAAACCTGCAGAAGCTTCCGTAACCGGACCGGGCCGAGGTTGGGCACCATGTTCAGCGCGATACAGGCTTCAGTAGGGGACATAGGGAGTGAGGAGTACCAAGTGAAAGTGCCAAGTGAGGGGCGGATCTCATGATCCGCGCGCCTTCACTTGGCACTCAAAATTCCCGGGACTGGAAAGTGAAAAGTTTAACAAACTGGAAAGTGCGCCCACTTGGCACTTTCACTCGTCACCTGGCACGCCCTTACAGCTTGCCGCCGCGGGCAACAAACTCGGCCTTCTCGGCTTCGCGGGCGAGGTCGAGATCGTTGGTAACCTGCGATTCCTTCACTTCGAAATCAGCGTCACCAGTCGTCACCTTCATACGACCTTTGCCCAAGCGTTGCATGAGCATCACCTTTTCACCAGGGCTGAGTGCCTTGACGCCGTTGTTTGTCATCACGCTCACGCGCTCGACAACATAGAAAACACCCGGTGCTGCGTACTGCTTTTCGCCCGGTACGGTTTCCGGGGTTTCGATTTTTGATTCGAACGCTGGTTCAGCAGGACCAGACGGAAGGGCGGAATCGGCCGCTGCCCCGGCCGTTGACTGGCCCCCGACGAGAGCGCCGACGCGCTGATCGATCTCGAACTTGTTATCCGTGTAGTAGGTGTAGCCGAAGTAACCGGCTACAGCGACCGCGACAATAATGAGCAACCCTTTCATATTTGGAGTGAACGCCTCCGCAAGGTGCA
>CBINJX010000828.1:0-3136 GCA_966251085.1 uncultured Verrucomicrobiales bacterium | reverse complement strand
TCCTTCTTCACGTCATCCTTTACCGTACGACGGAACGGAAATCCGAGAATCGGGATATCACCGAGCAGCGGAACCTTGCGCACGGTCTCGATCCGCTGTGTTTCCATGAGACCACCGATGACTGCAGTTGCTCCATTCGGTGTCACAATCACCGTCTCCGCAGAGCGCTTGGCGATCACCGGAGAGCTGATGGTGTTTGAGATCGGAACGGTCTGACTTGTCAGACTGGAGATCTCAGGGGCAACGATCATCTCCACTGCATTGTTCGACGTGATGAAAGGCGTCACCCGCAGGATGATACCAACATTGTCGTACTGGATCGTATTAATGGTCTGTCCGTCGTCCGTAATTCGGCTGTTCGTAATGAACGGCACTTCCTGACCAACCACGATCACCGCCTCCTGGTTGTTGCGCGCCATGATGGATGGGCGGGAAAGCACCTCCACCTTTCCCCTTGTCGAGAGAGCCCGGAGTGTCGCCGACCAATCGTCCGTGACGACACGCGCAAAGGTTCCATCCGTGAGAGTGGACAGCCCCCAAGCGGTGCCGGTCGTTACCGCGCGGCCAACGCTGGCAGGTGAGCCGAGTGTTTCGGTCAGCGTCGTAACAACATTTCGCGAGCCGGTATCCGTAGTCACTGTACCGGTCTCAGTAGTCACACGCGTGCCGGTTGAGGCTGCGACAGGGTTGCTGAGGTTGAAGGTGTAGCTTCCCTCCACACCGATGTCATATCCCTTGTTATAGGTGACCTCGAGAAAGACGACCTTGATGAGTACCTGAGGTTTTGGGCGATCGAGGTCCCGGATAACCTTCATCAACTCAGCATGCGTTTCATCGTCCGAAACAACCACGAGAGATCGGGTCTCCGGGTCGATCTGGATCAAGGCGTCCCCAAGCAAGGTGTTGCTGCGGTACTGACGCGGACCGGCGACGCCGCCGAATCCGCCGGCGCCGCCGACTCCGGTGGCACGACCGGTTGCTGTGCCGGTGCCACGAACTGCACCACGAGCGCTTCCACCGGGGCGAATGGTTTGCGCGTCCGATCCTACGCATGCGGCCAGAATTGTGCCGACAAGGATCGAGCGAAACAGCATCCGGCGTTTGGAAGTGGATATCATATAAGCTAGGTGAGGGTGTTGGGTCTCCGCCGAGTTAACGTCTGACGCGGCCACTGCTCATGGCATCATCCGCGTCCATGGTTGCGCCAGTTGCAGTACGCTCGGTCAAACGGCTAGTTCCATTTGGCAGACCGCCAGCGCCAGTCGTCTGCTGACCGAGCATGCCACGGAGAACGTTTGCTACGTTCTCTGCATCCGCATGTTGGAGAGAATGGACGAATACCCGCTGCTTCTTGGCTTGAGTTGCATCCAGTCGCCCAACGACTTCGGAAACCTGCACCATGGTTTCGCTCGCAGCGGTAACAATAAGGGAGTTGGTCCGCGGATCTCCCACCGCAACAACGCGCGACTGAAGCAGAGCCCTTCCGCTAGGCTGAGTCGCTCCCGGCGGCTGTCCTCCTCGGCCGCCGCCACGACCGTTTCGCCCGCCTCGCTGGTTGTTCTGGTTCCCCAGATCGGAATACAAATTGTTCACGATGTCAGCGAGCTCAATTGCATCGGCATGCAGAAGACGGAAAATCCGCGTGTCGGTGATATCGGTAATCGAGGTGTCGATTTGTGTGATGATATCCCGAATCGTCGGCACGATCTCCTCCGGAGCGCTCACGATGAGCGAATTGCTTTGTTCATCCGCAACTGCCACCACACGTGAAGCCGCCTGACGCGCCTCACTTTGACCTGCAGGGGCTGCTGCTGCACCGCCGCCGCCGAAGCCCGGAAATCCAAAGCCCCTTCCACGTCCGCCACGTCCCTGTGGTGCCTGTGTAGATCCGCCAACCCCCTGTCCAGCGAAGAGCTGGGTCACGACGGTTGCCACCTCCTTCGCATCTGCAAACTGCAGCGGAAAGATCTGAATGGTGGAGATACTCGCAACCGAGGTGTCCAAAGCTCGGATAATCTGTGCAATACGACGAATGTTTGTCTGCGTGTCAGTGAGCAGGATGGCATTGCTCGCCTCATTCGCACTGATCGTCGCGCTCTCGGCGAGCAATGGACGGAGGTTCTCAATCAACTTGGCTGCCTCGCCAAAACGCAGGGGAAGAATCTGCGTCACCATTTCATCTTTCCGTGGAATAAGTTCCGGGTCGGAGCCCATTTCCACCGGCAAATCACGCCGGGGAGCATTCGTACGGCTGACAATCTTCAGGATTCGGCCGTTACGAATTGCGGTGTAGCCTTTTTCATACAAGACGGAATTCAGCAGATCGACGGTTTCCTCCGCATTGATCGCCTGGCGGCTGACGATATTCACGGTGCCGCTCACTGGCGCCTCGGTCACGATCACGAACCCTGCGGCTTCACTCAGATAGTTAAGAACATCCGAGAGAGCTGCGCCTTGGAAGTTGAGCATGATTCCACCATTGGTGGCTACAGCGGGCGTCTCGACTACCACTGGATCGACAACAACGGCAGGCGCGGGTAATGCCACGCCGGTCTGAGCCGTTACAACTGGTGGCGGCTCCGCCGGAGCAGCAGGAGTTTCCTGGGTAGACGCTGTGTAAGGCAGAAGCAGCACGGCTATTAAGCCAGCATGCGAGAGCACTCGAGCGGCGGGGGTAGAGAAGGATCGAGGTACGTTCATTTGGAATTCTCTTGTTGGCGGCGCTCCATCATGCGCCGCAGGATTTCAGCTTTGTCTGCAGGCACTCCCGCCGGAGGGGTCGTGTCGCTACTTGTGGTTGAAGATGAAGTGCTCGGAGCACTGGTTCCGGTGTTCGCGGAAATGGTTCCCGAACCATCCATGGAAAGTTGTTTACCAACTGCGAGAGTGACGGGCTTGCCGTCCCGCTCCAGGTCCACATGCGTGGACGAAATGCCCGTTACGGTGTAACCGGCGATCTTATCCTTCACGGAGAGCACCTTGTTGTACTCCGACCGCGCCCCAGTGAAGAAAGCAAGCGTCTTGCCGTCAGTAACCATTGTGCCCGTGAGTGCGAGGTGATCGGAACGACTCCCGCTACTCGACCGTATGGGGGCGGAATCAATTCGAGGTCCCCTGCGATCCGGATCGAAGATGT
>CBINJX010000827.1:0-3138 GCA_966251085.1 uncultured Verrucomicrobiales bacterium | reverse complement strand
CCGATCTCGCGCGCACCTACCCCGATATCACCGGCAGGAATGTCCAGATCGGCGCCGATATGGCGGAAAAGTTCGCTCATGAACGACTGGCAGAAACGCATCACCTCGCCGTCCGAGCGCCCCTTCGGATCAAAGTTCGATCCGCCTTTTCCGCCGCCCAGAGGCAGAGTCGTCAGCGAGTTTTTAAACACCTGCTCGAACGCAAGGAACTTCAGGACCCCCAGGTTCACCGAGGGATGGAAACGGAGCCCGCCTTTGTATGGTCCGATCGCGCTATTCATCTGTACGCGATATCCACGGTGGACCTGCACCTCTCCGGCATCATCCACCCAGGGAACCCGGAAGATGATCACGCGCTCAGGCTCGACAATGCGTTCCAGGAGCCCCTGCTGCGCATATCGAGGATTCTGCCGGACAAAGGGCCACAAGGTAAGCAGAACCTCCTCCACTGCCTGATGGAACTCGGGCTGTGCAGGATCACGCAAACGAAGGTATTCCAGAAAGGAATCGAGGGAATCAGTTACTTTCATTTTGGGATGGGTATGGTACGAAAGCGGAGCCTCCTTACAATTCTCATGAGGGCGTTCCCATTTGATTGTTTTCTCCGCAGTTCCCAGAGGTTTTTCGCGGATCTGAGTGGATGGGAGGTGAGCGCTCCGCTACCGAAGAAGACGCGAACGTGGCTGCACTCGAACCCGCGGATGCAACGAGCGTTGGCCAGAACGGGAGAAAGCCAAGGGAGAATCGAGAGTCCCGGACGAGCGGGATGAGTGAAGGTGGTGGAAATTGCAATCAGCGGGTTAAGATCATCAGTGGAAGCGGTCTCCAGCCGAGGACTCGCCTGACATTTTCAGTGCTCACGAGGCGCGACAGAAGGCACAACCCACTTAACAGTGGGTGCTTACACCCGGATGGTCAAGTGCCGGAACCGGCCCCCAGAAGCCCCGGAAAACTCGAAGAATATCGAGTGATGCGCTGGCGAGGTATCCGTTACTGCAGCGAGTGATAGCTCTCCGGTGGCCCCAGAACGGTCATTTTCCGGCAAGAAGGGCGCGCAGAGCAGGCAAATCGACGGGCTTGAGAAACTGTTCATCGAACCCTGCCGCACGGGCCCGAACTCGGTCGTGATGATGCCCGTACCCGGAGAGAGCAATCAGGAGTGGTGGCACAGGCGCGCGGTGCTCACGCAAGCGCTTCGCCACCTCGTAGCCGTCCATATCCGGCAAACCAATATCGCAGATTACAGCTTCGGGAGGGCGCTCTCGAGCCGCTTTCAAGGCATCTTCTCCATTATAGGCGATGCGGACCTCGTGACCGCTACGCCTCAAGAGCCGCGCCAAGGTCTCCGCTGCGTCAACATTATCCTCGACCAGCAATACTTGCAGCCCCTCATGCCCAAAATCTTGTCCCTGTACTGCCTCGACAGGTCGGTCTTGAGGTTGCGGCAGCGGTTCGGAAATAGGTGGAAGCCGTACGATAAACTCACTTCCCTTGCCCGGTCCTTCACTGTGAGCCGAAACCTTGCCGCCATGAAGATGGACAAGTTCCTGAACCAGCGGCAAGCCGATCCCCATGCCTCCGCGCGCATGGGCCAGGGAACCCTCTATCTGCATGTATGGATCCCAGAGTCGCGGAAGCATCTCGGCGGGGATCCCTGTACCGTTGTCACGAACGCGAATCTCGATCTCCCCCTGATCAAGCCCCGCAAACAACCAGATGTGACCGCCTTCCGGTGTGTACTTGGCTGCGTTGGTGAGCAGATTCGTGATGATCTGCTGCAGCCTGGCCGGATCTGCGAGTACGGGCAGCGGCCGGCGGGTAATCGAGACGGTGAGTTCGTGTCGGCGCTCTGAAACGAGAGGACGTACGGCATCTGCGGCGGCTTCAACTACTGAGACAGTATCGAGTGGTTCGGGCTTCAGCCGGATCTTGCCCCGTTCGATTCTGGTAAGATCAAGCAGGTCATCGATGAGCAAAGAGAGTTGCTGGGTTTGGCGGATGATCACTTTGCGAGCCCAAGTTGCCTCCTCAGGTGTGGGATCATCGGCGCTCGCCTCGACAGCGGAGTGAATGGCAGCCAGGGGCGTACGCAGCTCGTGAGCGAGAACCGCCAGGAACTCCCCTTTGCGACGATCCGCCTCGCGGAGCGCCACCTCCGCCTCTTTGCGTACAGTGATATCCTGCACGACGACGACGGCCCCTTCGCTGATCTGCTCGCCCCCGGAAATGGGAGTGATTGAGCAGAGCACTTGAACAGGCGTGCCGTCTCTCCGGAAGAAAGTCTCCTCGCCATCCACCACTTCGCGTCTCTCCCGAACGGCCGAGACTTGTTCGCATTCCTCCGCCGGATACGGTCGCCCGTCCGGATAATGGTGATGGAGGACGTCGTGCATCAACTTCCCGGTGATTTCATCCTCCTTCCACCCGAATAACTGCTCAGCTTCGGGGTTGGCGAACGTGATGCGGTTCTCCGTGTCGACGAGGTAGATCGCCACCGGCGCATGCTGCGTGATCGTGCGCGTCAGTTCGAGCTGGTAGCGCAGCCGCTCCTCGGCGCGCAGACGCTCGATCACCTCGCGTTTCAGCTCCTGTTCACGCGTCTCGGATCGGAAGCGCGCTCGGTGCATCGCCTCGACTGTGATGCTAACGACCACGCCGACGATGAAGAACAACGTCAGCAACGTGACACTCGGCGCCAGCACGTCTGGTGTAGGAGTTACGAAAAGAACTGCGCCGACAACCGTGCTGACAATTGTCGCCAGCAGTCCAGGTCCGAAGCCCCCGAATAGCGCACTGGCGATTACCGCGAGCACAAAAGGCACCATCGGCACCTCTTGCTTCAAAAAGGGAGCCAGCATCATCCTCATCGGCGCCACAGAAAGGCTGGTGACGATCGCGAGGCCGTAGCGTTGCCACGCCGGTCTGGCGAGATAAGGAGCCTTGGCTTCCCGCACGCTACTTCCTGCGTTCATCGAGGAAGATTGCGGCATCGAATCAGCGCTCGCAAGGCGGAACGCCCGTTGATCAGTTGCTGAACGATGGGGTGAAAGCCTGTATTGAGATTCATCCAAAGCACGGAATGAGCCCTCCGGAATAACCTGCCCCGGCAAGTCCACACTTCCCGGAGAGAGTGACACC
>CBINJX010000826.1:0-3143 GCA_966251085.1 uncultured Verrucomicrobiales bacterium | reverse complement strand
GCGGGTGAGCGTTGCGAAGCAGGGGCTGTTTACTGACTTCTGAGCACTGAGTACTTTCTTCCCGCCTTCACGCGCCCCGCTCGTTGGTTGCTCCTCTGAAAGTGTGGAGTGCCGAGTGAAAGTGCCAAGGGATTCGCTCGGCTACACGCCCGTCCGGCGGCTGGCGGCGCGGTCGCCATGCCGCCAGCGCCTGACTTTTCCAATGATTAGCGGATGTCCTCGAACCAGCTGACCACCTTGTACTCACCAACGAGCCCGCCGTCACCGAGCGCCTCATCATAGTGCACGCTCGTCACACCGTTCATGAAGATGTGGTTTGCGACAAACGCACCAAAGACTGTATCGGAATTACCACCACCCTTGATCTCAAGGTTATAATGGGGTGCGTATACGGCTCCCATAAAACCACCATTACCGGCGATCTTCATTGTGCCGTAGTCGATGATCGGCTTACCGGCGGCGTCCTTGAGGATTTCCCCGGCGGAGTTCCTGCGATAGTTATCCACTCCGTATAGCTGGAGATTGAGTGGGGTATTTGGATTGGCAAATCCATTCCCGGTAATGTCCGCATTGCCCATCAGGAAAATGCGCACATACACCCCAGGGTCGAGGATGATCTGCCCCTGTCCGCTGACATTGATATCACCGGTAACCACGATCTGTGCATACGTGGGGATCGGTTTCCCCGCCGTATCGGTTTTGCCGCGAATGGTTAGTGTACTTTGTCCGGACAAGTTGATCCTATCAAAACGGAACTGCGCCACATTCCTGTCCTCGGCGGTGAGTTCCTTGGCCTCAATAATCGCAGCATTATTGATGGAGCTGGGAGTGCCCGGGTCAGGAGCGATATCACTAAGCCCATCCGCCGTCTTTGGAGTATTTACAGGAAACACTTCCTGGTAGAAATCACTGGAGATATCTCCCTTGACGTTCTGGCTGTTTAAAACGGTACCACCGTTAGTTGCAGCATCTCCATAGATCTGTGCACCACCGGCATCGATCAGCGGTCCATTGGTCGCGATATCGCCATTTTGCTGACGCTTCGTTGGAATGTACTGCCCCGGGAGATGCGGAAGCAGCGGGTTGTAGGTCGATTTTGCGGAACTCCGCGAATCGTAGCTATCAACCACGATATTGTGGTTGTTCATGTCGATTGCGCTGGTGCCGAAGAGTGCAAGCCGGAAGGTGCTGAGCGGCTTGAGAATCGCTTCCACCACCCGGGTGGCCTGCGGTGTCTCCAATGTCGCCCCGGTACGACGATTGGTGAGGAATTCGAACTTCCGGAGTGTATCCGCTACTTTCCCCTCCGAGTGGGTGGTCGTGACTTTTGCCGCAGCTGGCGGAAGAGTCACCGCTCCCATTGAACGGATTCTCCAATAGCGCTCTGCATCGGGAGTAAGCCCCATTCCCACAGGATCGAGAGGCTCGGCAAATACAGTGAAGGCAACTTGGTGATTCGGGTCACCGCTCAGTGCGACATTGCAGTGATACAACTCGGAGTCGTACTTGCCGTTCTCATTCAGATCTTTGTAGCTCTCTCCTTCGTCGTAAGTGCCACTATCATCATCATCGACCAGCGGCTCCCCTTTTTCCCAACCGCCATCAGATTGACCATCTCCGTCCAGATCAAAAGAATCGGGAAAGAAGTCCTTGCTCAGATCCGCCATGTAGAGCTGCTTGCGCACCTCATTAACCGCCATGTCGATACCCGCTTCCGCCGGCAACATCGCCTCCTGCCAGCGGGCAGTCTGGTGAGCGAGCCGGAAACGGTTTTGAACCGCCATGTAAGAGGTGGCACCCAGCACGGTGAGAACGGCGCAGGTAATCACCGCGATTGCGAGAATGCCTCCCTGAGTTGAGAAGCGAGAGCTGCTTCGAGTGAGCATAAGAACCTGAAAGTAGGGCTAACGTTTGTTGCGAACTAAGATGGACGCGTGAGTCGCCGTGCCGTCCCGGAATACATCCCCGCTATCGACAAACGGGCGAAACATCGGCGGGAAGGTGATTTTTGCGCGCACGATCTGTTTTTTCGAGTCACTTGGATCGAAGGTGATCTCGAAGGTATCCGCTCCGCTGACGATCACCTGATCGTCTGTGATCCCACTAGAAGTGACGCTGCGGTGCACATCGACCAGCTTTCGTCCGCCGGCGCCGGGTGTTTCCGTCGTGTAGTAGCGCACTCGCACCTTATCCTGTGCACTCGTCCCGTAATAAATCGCTCCTCCCTCCCCTACCTTCGGTGTCGTAGGTTTGGGACGGTCTGGATTACTCCGATCGTAGTAATTCGGGATATCGAGAGTGATTTCTTTGGTCGATACAGTCGGCCATCCCGTGGCGCTGCGCAGATCGCGGCCGAGATAATCAATGATCCGCAATTGCGCCTCCTGGCTCTCTGCATAGTGCTGAGCCGCCTTGAAACTCTTTTGCACCGCTGTAGAGCCGACATAAAGTGCGCCGATAGCCACCGCAGAGATTGCCGTGGTTACCACGGTCTCCACCATCGAGGCTCCTGAACGTCCGTGAGCGTGAGATTTGCGCATAGGTCTATCCTCCTCCGTTTTTGCCGCCGGTGTTTCCGCGGCCCGGTTTGGGTTTACCGTTTGGGTTCGTAGGCACAGGAGTTGCCGGAACGGGAATACTGGGCTCCGGAGTTGACGTCACAGGTGCCGGTGTGGAAGTGCCTGCATCGGGGGCCGGCGTCGCAAAATTGTCGTACGGCCCTCCGGCCACTGGTCCCATTGCGGGGAGATTGCTGCGGGTGATTCCACTGTTGGAGATCAGCGACACCGTGGATCGCTCCTGCACGCGTCCATCTGACCCTTTCCAGCGCATCTTCAGGTTCACCCGCACCAGGCGTTCACTGGTGAGCGCAAAGCCATTCTCCGTCGAGTCCACGGAAACGGCCCCGGAGCCGTTGATCGATACCTTCAAGGGCTTGGAACCTTGGGTCGCCTTTGGAAAAGCTGCCACCTGCAGCGTCTCATTAATATCATCGAGGCCAGACGCCGAGAGGGGGCGATTTGGCATATACGATTCCGCGATATACGCCGCACTCGTGAGATCCGGCCAGCGGAGCTGACGAAGCTGCTCGACGCGCTCCTGCTGATACAGGGAGACGGAATTCACATTCTTGGAGACCTTCA
>CBINJX010000825.1:0-3146 GCA_966251085.1 uncultured Verrucomicrobiales bacterium | reverse complement strand
AACTCACCGGCGGATCCGAGGCGGTAATCGGCTGGCGAGGTATGTGGTATCTTCCGGCGATCAATAGAACGGCAGCGGAGAGAGAGGAGTAAACCGCCCGCGGTAAATAGTTCGACGCTGGCGAGGGAGGATTTCAGCGCAGTGCATCACGATAGTTGCTCAACGCATAAGTATAACTGCTCAGCGCATGGAGATAGTTGTTCCGCCGATAACGATAACTGCTCAAGGTATAACTCACGAAGCGCGGTGGATCACGATAGCTGCTCAGCGCATCAGTATTTACCGCCAGTGCTCAGTGGAGAGGCGCCGCTGCATAAAGATAAATGCCCAGCCGATACCTGAGCCAGCAGAGTGCATGCACATTGATGCGCGACGCACTACAGCCCACAGGTGAGGCATGCGGGTGCATGCGCCGCATGGGCAGGTCGAGACCGAGGGGGTGAGGAGAGGCCGCAGGCGAGAAACCAGTTGTCGCCAGCGGAGAGATAGTAATCGCAACGGCACCACCTATTACAGGTCGCGCTCCCTTATCGCTGTCACGATCTCTCCATGTCCTTCGGATCAAGAGACGTCAGAAGCTCCTCCAGCATTTGCATCTCCAGCCTCGCGGACTCGAGGTCGGCATGAGTAGCGGGTAGATGAAGCAAAGATCCCAAGGCACTCCGGTACACCGGCACATACTCCACGGTACTGTCTCCCTCCATTCCTATCCGCACCTGATACGAACGCTCTCGTGATAAGCGGACGGGTTGCACGTAGAGACGATAATGTGAGTGCATAAAAGCAGAACCGATAGCAGACTCTCCCTGTTAACCCGCTTACGCGCTACCCGCCCCTTGCGAAAGTTCGAACATTCCTTGCGTCTCGCCGAGAGTGCGGCACAAACGCAAAGACCCGGTATTTAGGCTCCCCTCCTGCGCATCACCCTTGAGACGATCACATAGCCAAGGGAGGTAATGCCAGTCAGCAAGCCTGGAATCAGCAAAGTATCGTAGCCGAGATACCTGAACACGGCCGTTCCCGCGACACCACCAAACAGGAAGCCGGAAATGATCAGTAAACAGAGCTTCAGGCGACGAAGGTCCACCGGCAAGCCACGGAGCAAGTGGCCCAGAAAAATCCCGAGATCTGTGAACATTCCGGAAAGATGCGTTGTTCGCACCACGGCACCGCTGTACGTGCTCACCATGGCGTTCTGAAGGCCACAGGCACATGACGCCAGATATACGCCGAAGTGGCTTTGTCTGTGGAGGAGTGGAACTGCGGCAAAAAGGAGAATAGACTCCATGAGAAGAGCCACCCCGTAGTGACGCCCGAGTCTCAGCGTGCTGTCCTGAATGATGATTCCGCTCAGGATGGTCCCTGTCAGGAAGGCAAAGATTACCGTACCCAGATGCAATACCGCGCCGCGATCCAGGGACGCAATCGCTGCTCCCAGCATCGAGGTTGTTCCCGTAAGATGCGTGACCGCCTGGTGCTCAAATCCGAGCAACCCGACTACGTTGATCATTCCCGCGATAAACGAAAGCACCCAGGCCCCACTCCACACCCAGCGGGGAAGCTTCGAGATCATAGATCACTGAGCTTCCTGAAAATGCTTCCGTCATGATTCCAGAACCGAATTGTCACACCTGCCCGATTATCACGAGCGCAGGTCTGGGGCAATGACTCGGTTTGAATTCGCCCGGCAAGATCTTACCGGGCGAACCGCCAATCAATTATCCAAGCACACGGCCGACCGCAATTTGATGGAACCGCCAGGAGTCCTACGATGCGGAACTCTTGAATAAGAGAGGCGCAAATTCTGACAGATACCGGCGCCACACCGGCCATGAGTGATCGCCCTCGGTTTCCAGCCAGGTATGGCGGATTCCTTTCTCCTTCAGCTGATCGTGGAGCTGGAGGTTGCGCTGAAACAGGAAGTCCTTCTTTCCACAAGCGATCCAGAAAAGCTTCAGCTTCTGATTGATTGCTTCAGCGTCAGTGAGAGCCTCGCCCGTCTGATCCCGCCCGGGGACACCGGCACTGAAAGCTCCCAGCGATCCGAATTTATCAAGGTGCCTCAGGCCTGTATGAAATGTGTGCCCGCCACCCATCGATAAACCGGCGAGTGCGCGTCCAGCAGCATCGTTGCGCGTGCGGTAGGTGGCTTCGATAAAGGGCAGAATTTCTTTCGTTAACTCCGTCTCAAAAGCTTCGGAGTTTAGGCGTCCGTACTCCTCCCTGGCTCCACCGCCCGGTGCAATCGGGTGTCCGTCGGGCATGACGACGATCATGGGTTCGGCTTTCCCTTGGGCGATCAAATTATCGAGAATCCAATGCGCCTTTCCGTGTCCGCTCCAGGCTGCATAGTTGTCACCGAAGCCGTGAACGAGGTAGAGCACGGGAAACTTCTTGTCGCCTGAACGTTCGTAGCCCGGTGGCGTGTAAACGAAGAAGTCGCGAGTACGGTTAAGTGTTTTGGACGAATAGGTGTGCTGATGCACGGTACCGTGCGGCACATCCTGATAATCCCAAGGCTGCGGCGGATTGCTGGGAATATGCAGGATGCTCGTACGCGGCGAACGCTGCGGTTTGATGTCCGGATTACCGGGATCGATCATTTGCACACCATTCACCGAAAAGGAATACTCCCAGACACCTGAGTCGACCGGTCCGACAGTGGCACTCCAAACGCCGTTATCGTCCTTCGTCATTTCGGTTTTACCGATGGCCTGTCCTGACACAATCACGTCAGTAGCCTGAGGAGCCTTGAGACGGAAGATCACCTTACCATCCGACTGGATTTCAGGTGAAACAATGGGCGCCGGCCGAGGAGGACGCGGTGTCTCCGCCGGAGTCGGAGGCGCTGCTGGGGACGCGGTTTGTGCGGTGACATCCGAACAGATGACGCAGGACGAGAGGAGAACAGGTAAGAGAATTCTCATACTCAGAAGGAGGGAAGCTCCCGCTATGACACGGAAGGCGAACGGAAGCTACGCTTTTCGCTTCGGGTAGATCGAGGGAGGCGATATTCGGTCCGGTGTTTCCACAAAGATTTAACAGCCTTCCGGGTTCTCCCCCTATCTTCCCCTATGAACAAGCTCGTTGCTGTTCTCCTAGTCTATGTGTGCCCGCTGTTGGCACATGCGAATTTCAAAGCTGGT
>CBINJX010000824.1:0-3147 GCA_966251085.1 uncultured Verrucomicrobiales bacterium | reverse complement strand
CTGGCGGGCAAAAGCGCTCAACACCAGGTGCACCTCATGCGCCCGCGCATCGATCTGCGAAAGCAGGCGCTGAAGATAAATCGCGCCGCTTGCTCCGGTAGCGGCGATCACCAGCCTCATTGTTGCCCCGGGGCAGCTTCCATTTCCGCCTCCTCGGCAGCCTGCTTGCGCAGGTATTCCTTCATCGCGGTCTCCCATTGGGCCCAGTTTGTGCCAAAATCTTCATCGAGGAAGATCTGGAGATCGGTCTGTGCTTCCTCGTGGTGCGGATGATTCGGGATCTTGGCAATCTCGAGCAGCGCCGGGAGCTTCACCGCATCCTCACGGTTCATCAGATCGGTAACGAAGACGTCATGCACTTCCTCCGCGAGGTTCGTATTGCGCAGGAGCGGCATTACCCGGTTGTAGTCCTGATCCTGGATGAGATTCGAGATGTGCTGAGCGGCTTCCGCCTGTCCTTCCGGAGGCAGGGAGGGGAGCATGTTGATCAGCATCTGCGCGGTCTCAGTGTCGCCAGTGTTCAACCTGAGCGCTTGATCGATCCGAACTTCCCATTCGGCCATCTGCACGTCTTCCACTGCTGGTGCGGGTTGTTCAGGCTGTGCCGGACGAGGTGTTGCAGGCTCGGCGCGCACTACAGCCGCCGGCTGCGGTTGCGGAGCCGGAGTGCTCGGTGCGGGTGTCGCTGAGACGATCGACGGCAGTGGTTTCGGCGCCGGTTGGGTCTGCAAGAACCAGATCGCTCCGCCAATAATGGCGATAACTATGACTGCAAGAATGATTAGCGGACGGAATTTCATCTGAACCTCGTAAAATGGATTAGTTAAGCCGGTTCCGGCATTGCGCAATATGGGAGTGTTAAGATTCCGCCCCAGGTGGGACGTTCAAAAACGGCCCGTAGCGACTATAGGTAACCGACGGCATGCAGGCGGCGGGTGAGGTCCCCCTGCCGTGTCAGCAGATGCGTGTAGAGGGCGCGGTGCTGCTCATGAGGTTCTGCCCGGGTGGAGTCATCGAGCTTCACGATGCGTCCGCACAGTTCACGGAAAGTAGTCGGCTGACCGTTTGCCACGTGCCAGGCGAATGCTCCCTGGATGGCTGCGCCGAGGGCGGCGCCTTCGGCACTCTGGAGACAGACTGTCGGCACTCCGAAGATATCCGCGCAGATCTGCCGCCAGATCGCACTCTTGCTGCCGCCGCCAGTGAGTCGGATCTCCGTCGGCTGGATGCCGAGTTCACGGAATCGGGAAAGGCCGTATCCGAGACCGAGTGTGACACCCTCCATCGTGGCGCGGGCGATGTGCGCAGGTGTCATGTTCTCCGTGTTCATCCCATGCAGTACGCCTGTGCCATGCGGCAGGTTCGGCGTCCGCTCACCGGTCAGATACGGGAGAAAGAGGAGTCCGCCTGCTCCAGCGGGAGCTTCGCTGACGCTCTTTTCGAGCTGATCGTGATCCCATCCGAACATTTTCCGCACATGCTCGGTGGCGACAGTCACATTCATGGTGCAGACGAGCGGCATCCAGCGGTCGGTGGAATCACAGAATGCAGCCACTTCACCCTGGGGATCGACCACCGGTTCTGCGGAGAAAGCGTACACCGTGCCGGAGGTGCCGAGGCTCACGGTTACTACTCCGGGCTGCACGTTGCCCGTGCCAATTGCCCCCATCATATTGTCACCGCCGCCGGCGCTGACCACCGGGCTCTTTTCCAATCCCCACTGTTCCCGGAGACTATCACGCAGCAGGCCGAGGGCGCGGCGGGAGGAGGCAATTGGGGGGAGGCATTCGGCGAGATCCGGATCGATCGCATTGATCAGAGGCTCGCTCCACTGGCGCGTCCGCACGTCCATGAGACCGGTTCCGGAGGCGTCGCCGTACTCCATGACGCGTTCGCCGGTGAGATAGAAATTGATGTAGTCGTGTGGAAGGAGGACCGTCTCGAGCGCCTTGTAATTGGCCGGCTCGTTTTCCTTAAGCCAAAGGATCTTGGGAGCGGTGTAGCCTGGGAGAATGGGGTTGCCGGCGAGTTGGATGAGCTCTTCCGAACCGCCGAATTCACTCTCCAGCTCCTTGCATTGGGCGATGGTGGAGGTGTCGCACCAGAGTTTGGCGGGGCGGATCACCTTGTTTTTCTTGTCCAGAGCGACGAAACCGTGCTGCTGACCGCTTACCCCGATCGCCGAAACCTCGGCCTTCCTCTCTCCTAATTTCGCCAGACACTCCCGGATGGTCGAATCCACGGCATCGATCCAGGTCTGAGGATCCTGCTCCAAATGACCGGCCGGAAGACCGTCGATCAACCGGTAAGCACTCGAGGCTGAGGCAAGGATTTCGCCGGAGTCGAGGTCGAGCGCGATGGTTTTCGTGCTCTGGGTGCCGCTGTCGATGCCGAGGGCGATCATGGGGAAATTGGTTTTTCGATTTTGGATTTACAATTTGTGCGCTACATCCAGCGCGCAAACCAGCGGCGACGCTAGATTCCAAAATCCAAAATCCCAAATCGAAAATGGTTAAGCGCCTCCTCCATACCCGCTACCGCGTACAGGACCTCGAGAAGACCGTTAGCTTCTACAAGGATGTCCTCGGCCTCGAAGAAGTAAAGCGGCACACCTCACCGCGTGGCTCACAGCTGGTTTTCTTCAAGGCTCCGGGAAGTGAAGAGCTGATCGAGATCTGCAAATACGACGCCAGTGGCCCGGTGCAGGTCGGCCCCGATCTCACCCATCTGGCTTTCGAGGTGGATGACATCGAAGCATTTGCAAAACACTCCGCCGAGAAGGGATATCCGCTCTCCGACGGCCCGACTCCGACGGGTTCCGGCAGTGTGATCGCATTCATTGACGCTCCCGAGGGTTACGAGGTGGAGCTGATTCAGTCGGCTAAATAAACCCGCCATGGAATTCGACTGGCTCGACGTCCCATTTGATCTGAAGAAAGTCTCCCCGAAGGAGATCGAGGAATCCTTCGAGGATCCCTTCAGTCTGCGTCTGTTGCCCGAGGACGTGGGCCAGGGTGAACATGCCCGGTATTTCAACCTTGGGAAATCCGTGGGAGAGCGAGGGATTTTCACTGTATTCTGGACGGATGTACAACGGTACCGGGCGATACTCGCGAGGGAGATGACCCCCGAGGACCTCAACTTCTA
>CBINJX010000823.1:0-3166 GCA_966251085.1 uncultured Verrucomicrobiales bacterium | reverse complement strand
AGTGCTCTTGCCGGAACCGTTCGGCCCGAGCAGGCCATAGACCTGGCCCGGGGCGACTTCGAGCGAGAGGTTGTTCACCGCCACCAGCTTTTCCCGCTTGAAGGGGATCGGGAAAACTTTGGTGACGTTCTGGATAGAGATGGCAGGGATAGACACGGGGAAATAAACGAGTCTGCAGGATTTACTACTGCATCATGCCGCCAGCGCCAAGGTCTGTAGAACTGACGGGAACCGTGATGATCTGGTTCTGGAACTTTACCTTCAGATTCATTCCATCCTGTTCCACGATAGGAAGCTGCGTTCCCGCCGGCACCTTGATCGTGCCGTAGGGAGACTGGAGATCCATTGCCTGCAGGAGGGTGACGGTTGTCTTTGGCGGCGGCAGGCCACCAGTCGCCGGCTCCGGTTCGGAACTCGGGGTCGGGTCAAAGAGAGACATCGTCGAGTTGTTCGAGGCCGGGGCGGACTCGGGAAGCTCGGGGGCGGGAGCGCTGGCCATCATGCCGGAATCAGTTTGGCTCGCCTCAGCCATCGGAGCCACGGTTTCCGCCGGCTTCGTTTCAGCGGCCGGTGCGGAGTCCATTGCTGGCGCGCTCGTGGTTCCTCCCGCCGGGGTGGAATCCGAGAAGAGCGACGGTACGTCCTGTGCCGGAGCCGGTTGCGCCGCTGGCTTCTGGTCGGCAGTTTTGCCTTTCTTCAGATACTTCGCCTGAAGATCGGCCCACAGCGCCTTGGCTTCATCGACCGCCTTGGGATTCTTATAGGCGTAATACCCACCCGCACCGACACCGACGATCAGGAGCCCGAGGAACAATCCCTTGAGCGCAGAGGCGACAGGGGACGAAGTCTTGCGCTTCGCCGAAGAGGTGGCCCGCACGGGGACCGCAGGTGTACGTTTTGCAGCTTCCGGGGCAGCTTTTGGCGGCTCCGGGTATTTCAGCTTCTCTTTCCATTCACCTCGGACGAACTGCGGAAATTTTTCTGCGACAGCGGGGAAGAAGTAGCGCCATGCCGCATCCGTCCCGCTCCCTGCGTCCCATTTCGGAAACTTTTCATCGAGATATCCCACGAGTACTTGGCAATGTGCCCTGGTGACTCCCTCCAGCGCCTCGGCACCCTCCGCCTGGCAAAGTTCATAAAAATACTGCGGACGCTGAGCCCTTTTTTCCTCCAGCTCCGCCGCGAAAAGATGTGGATGCAACTTGAGCCGGTCATCATTCCATTGGGCTATCCGGGTAGCGTTTTTCGGGTTCTCCGTCGCATTTTGCACCAGGGTCGCCGCTTCTTCCTCGCTGAGACTCGCGGAGAAGGGAATGCCGAGATACCGCAGGAAGACCTTCTGTTTCTCGGTGGCAGGCTCCACCGGGGCGGCTGTTGTCTGGGGAACGGGCGCCATTACCGGCGGCGCGGGATAAAGAACACTGTGCAGCGGAATCCACTCGGCCATGCCCGGGCGCCAGGCGGGATCGTTGATGAGAACCGCGCCCTGTTTCAGCATCTGATGCGTGGTCTCTTCGCTGAAAGGCCCGATCTGCTTTCCGTCGCGCAAAATGTAAATATCCATGGGTGGTCTCTATCTATTAACCCTCAGCAGACGGAAAAGCCGCAGGGTTTTTAGAAGTCCACCGCGCTTATCCGGGAGAGAGGCGAGGACTATTCCCGTGGACGCTGAAAATTTCCACGGGTTTCTGAATGACGAAATCCGAATGACGAAGCCCGAAAGAAATCCGAAAGCCCGATATCCGAAGATGTCGCCTCTTGAGAAGCGTCCTTCCGTCGAGCTTCGTCATTCGGATTTCGTCCTTCCTCCGCAGAGGTCACGCCGCCTGAGCCGCCGCTTTATCCGGATAGATCTGGAAGATCTGGTCGAGGCGGGCGATCTCGAAGATGGTGCGTACGGTGGGACGCAGGGCGCAGAGTGCAAACTTGCCGCCGTAGGCCTGGATGCGCTGCATCGCCTCGATAAAGAGCGCCAACCCTGAGCTGTCGATGTACGACACGCCACCGAGATCCACGATGATCTGCGGAAGCTGGGCATCGATCAGCGGATTCAGCTTTTCGCGGACAGCAGGTGATTCGTGGAGGTCGATCTCGCCTTCGAGTACTAGGACGCCGGGTTCGGGTGTGGAAACAGTGGCCATGGGGATACGATCAGCGGTCTTCATAAATGTGTACTCCGCAAAGGCAATCCGCCGCAATGAGCTTTCGTGGATGCCTTGTGGGGAAGTTGAGGGGTGAGTGACGGTGAATGGCGGATCAGAACAACTTCTGTGTTCAGCGCTCAATAAGATCGCCGACGGTTCTGCGGTTGGCTCCGCTGGCAGGCAGTCGCCGATGCTCGGACGGGGAGGGGATTTGCTGGGTTGTCTGAAGCCTGTTGCTGTTCTGCTCGTAAATTTCCATTGCCTCAGGCATCGCCTCCTTGAGTCGCTCGATGCGCGTGCCGTGGGCGGGATGTGTGGAGAGAAATTCCGGCGGCGATCCCTTGCTCGCCTGAGACATCCGCTCCCAGAAGGAGATGGCGGCACGCGGGTCGTACCCCGCCCTTGCCATGTAGATCAGCCCGATCTTGTCGGCTTCCACCTCATGATCGCGGCCAAAGGGCATGAGAATTCCATACTGCGCGCCTGCGCCTAGCGCTCCCATGATGGCGCGCCGCTGTTCCCAATCCATATCTGCCATGGAAAACTGGGCGCCGGTGAGGAGAGTCTGCGTGGCGCGCTGTTTGAAAACCCGCTCGGAACCGTGCCGGGCTGTGGCATGCGCAACTTCATGGCCCATGACTGTTGCGAGACCTGCCTCGTTCTGGGCAATGGGGAGGATGCCGGTGTAGATCACGATCTTGCCTCCCGGGAGACAGAAGGCGTTGATTTCCGGGCTGCGGACCAGGGCGACGCTCCATCGGAAATCCTTCGCTGCCGGCCCGGTCGAATCAGCAATCTTTGCCGCCACTCGCTTCACCATTTCGTACTCCGGCCCGCGATCGACCACATCGGCTTGCTGTAGAACCTGCTGGAAACTCTGCAATCCCAGCGCCTGCTCCTGCTCTGAGTTGAGCCCGACCCGCGCAGTGCGCCCGGCTTCATTGGTAAACTTCTCAGCGGAGAAGAATTGGAAGATCACCACGATGACGGCGATCACGATGGGGACAACACGCGTTACAAGA
>CBINJX010000822.1:0-3173 GCA_966251085.1 uncultured Verrucomicrobiales bacterium | reverse complement strand
TACCATTGAACGGGCCCGTATTGGCCATTGGCCGAATGACGAGTCCTCCGCCGTCCGGATCAGAACCAGTGAGGGTCAGCGGAAGTTGTCCGTCCTCCGCCACTTCCACGGAAAGTGGCGTTACCTGAGGCTTATCAGCAATAGGAATGATCGTAATCTGAATGCGCGATTCGGCTGTGCCCCCCTTGCCATCGGAGACTTGGAAGACAAAGCTGTCAGGTTCGTTGCTGTTGACCGCCGGCCAGTAAAAGTAATCTCCTGCGCCAGCCTCATTAGAGGTGTCCTTCTCCACCCATCCTTTCATCGTCTGGTCTGGAACGCTGAATGCGAGAACATCGCCATCCACATCACTCCCTTCGAGGGTGAGGATGAGTGGGGTATCCTCCGTTACGACTACACTCCCCGAAAGCGCCACAGGCGGGTCGTTCACAGGGGCCACTTGAATGGATACAGTCGCAACAGCCGAGGTGTTACTGCCATCGCTTACCGTGAAGGTAAAGCCGTCGGGCCCAAAATAGTTCGGATCAGGTGTATAGATGAGGTTCGGGGCGGCACCGGCAAGCGAACCATGCTGCGTGCGACTGGGAACTGTGTAAGCAAGTGAATTGCCGTCCGGGTCGCTCGCGGTGAGGCTGATGGGAAGGGCTCTATCCTCGTCCGTTTCGAGCGATTGATCATGGGCAACCGGAGGGCGATTCCCACGTGTGTCACACCACCGAACAAGTCCATCACCGTTTAGAGTGAAACGATCGCACACCGCCGTGCCGCAGAGCGTGGCCTGACCATTAACAATGATCGTACCGTTCGGGGCGACAAGAGCACCATAAACTATGGAGCCACTATTCATCTGGACTCCGCCTTTGGCGATCCGCACCTGAAGCCAGTCAGGGTGCTCGGGCGAGCCGACGATATTGTGAGCGTTGAACCCGCTTGCCAGATGAATGATCACCGGCCCCGCGAGTTCCAGCCGCGACTGGCCATTCAATGTGAGTTTCTGCAGGTGGTAGATAGCGGGTTGCAGTGCCCCAGCCACTCCCAACCGCAAGACTGCCGAACTATTTGCCGTCAATTCACCATAGCTCCCCGGCGGCACAGCGATCGTCCCTGCCAGCCCATTGATCTGGAGGTCGCGCACAGTCGCCCAATCACCAACAGTCTCGCCAGCTTTATTGACTGTGATCCGGCGTGTTCCACTCGGCTTTGACGGCGCTGTGACCACCGGCATCGTCACCGGATCCACACGTGTTCGGAGCGTTTGCACCGATGCCCCTCCGTTGATTCGGAACTCATATCCACTGGGTTCGGCGCTGCCTTGATCTTCCGCTCTGGACGCGAGAATACCGTTGGGATCCAGAATCAATTTTGGCGTTCCCGGAACCAGAAAATCGCGGGTAATCACCGCACCACCATTGATCGTGACCGACTCTCCGAGATTTTGCTGAATTGAACCTTCGATCCGACCTTGTCCGTTAATGTTCGGAGCATGGCGCACAATTACGGCGATCTCCGGCGCAGAGGCAGCATCCGCTGACGCGGGTACTGCCAGACCAGGCAACAACATCGCCGTACAAACACTTACGAGCCGACTCAGCGCACGAAGCGCCGTTGCCGAACCAGGCACAAACCTTAATCCAGTCATTTGGGGTGGGTGGATAGACTAATGATGCAAGCCTGCGCTTGCTTACAAACTGTGCATAGCTCCTACATGCTGCGACTCACGCTCGGGCCACACAGGTGCATGCCTTCAGGCTTCCCGCTGGGGCGGGTCTCTCGCTCAACACTGTCACGGATTTCCGTTCGCGCTCTCGATTTTGCCTTACAATGCGACACCATTTGTAATGCGCCGCGTTTAAATACTACAAAATTTTGTAGCAACTATAAAATTCAACTCTCGAGCACCTTTTCTTCAAACACATCCACGAGCCGCTAATACACGAACCACCCCTCTTAGCGCATCCGTGCAATGACGCATATAGGGAGAATCCACCATCGGACTTAGGACGCAGTGAGCAGATGCACCAGACTGCGCCGAAAGAGGGGGATGATCAGCTCCGCCTGTACCACGGCAAAAAATTTTGTTGAGCACAACGGACCAGATGCATGCTCCCGTCTGCGCCGGATGGAATTCGCCCCGATTTACATGCAATACACGCGGCTATTTCTGCAATGGAGGGAGCTTTCACCCCGAACGCCGATTTCAGGTCCAACGGACCGCTTTTGTCCAGTTAGACAGGGCTGGGGATCAGACGAGAAGCACACTGGAGCTGGAAAACCGAGGTAGTTTTCCAGAAGCAGCGCCGAGCGTAGGAAAATCCGCCTCAAGTCGGCTCGGGGCACGAGATCTTGGGACTCAATTTTCATCCTCGGGTGGTACCGCAATCGCCACCTAAAGGCGGAACTCCGTGTAGATGCGGCTCCGACTACTTCCTCACTTCCTCGGGAGATCTCGTTCCCTGTTGCTCCCCCCCCCAACCCTCAGTCCGGCTGGACTTGAGTAATCGCTGGTTCTTCGGACCTGAAAGCAACCTAGCGCACTCCGCCGTTGCACTCTTTTGCGCACCTGAAACGACGAGTTTTTCCTTTGCCAAAAACCATTCAACGAGCCCGGCGCGTGAAGGAGCCGGAGAAAGCAATCAGTTCGGACTCTGCTACTTGTATCCGTTCCAATTACCGGCGCGGCTTTCAACTCGGCACTCACGATCTTTAACCTTCGGAAGAGAGGCATTTCCCAGAGCTGATTTTCCAACAGCAGCGTTCGGGCTGAATGGAATCTGCACCGCCTTTTTCGCAATTCGCAGCGGTTTTCCTGCAGTTGCCGCAGCTTCGAAGGGAGCGCACGCTGATCTATATAGAGTTCATTTTGGGCGAGATATGGGACTCCGGGATCAGGGTACAAAAAAGCGGGTGCCCGAAAAGGACACCCGCTGAATCTAAACGGTTGTTACCGAGGCTACTTCAGGCTCGCCACGTACTCCACAATGTCGCGGAGTTCGCGTTTACTGAGCAGCGGAGCGACGGGCGGCATGCCGCTCGGGGCGCTTTCAGTCTTGGCAATATCGGCCTTGGCTACCTTCACCGGCTCTGAACCCGGGACCTGCAGTGTGACGGAATCCGGCGTCTCGGCCTTCACCATTCCAGCGACGAGATCACCCTTCTTAGTGGTGATCATCGAC
>CBINJX010000821.1:0-3176 GCA_966251085.1 uncultured Verrucomicrobiales bacterium | reverse complement strand
CTTGGAAGGAAAGCCCATCGCGGGCCGCGGCTACATGGAGCTGACCGGTTATGCCGGTGCGCTCAAGGGGTTGACAGCTGAAGGTGCAGCCCGTGGAACGCCTGCGTTGAATCAATAGCGGATTCCACCGCACCTCCGGCCTTGCAGCCTTCTGCAAAGCGCCCTGTTTTTCGACCGGCACCGATTTCTTCTTAGATGAAGCGCCCTGATTGTATCGAAGTGTCGAACCCCTCGCCCGTCGAGTCCGCAAAGGAGGCAGGACTGCGTTATGTCACGGACGAAAAGCCGGGGATTCGGCGGATCAAACGCGGGAAAAACTTCATCTACGCCCGCCCGGACGGAACTCCCCTCAAGGACGAGGCAGAACTGACTCGCATCAGGAAACTGGCGATTCCACCAGCATGGACGGAGGTATGGATCTCCCCGGTTCCTAACGGGCACCTCCAAGCTACCGGACGCGACGCACGAGGGAGGAAGCAATACCGGTATCACGCCAACTGGCATGCTATCCGCGATGAGACCAAGTACAGCCGGATGATGGCTTTCGGCCGCGCACTCCCGGGGATCCGTCGCCGCATCGATCACGATCTCAAGTTGCCTGGCCTTCCCCGGCATAAGGTCCTTGCGACTGTCGTGCGTCTACTCGAGACCACACTGATCCGCGTTGGCAACGACGAATACGCCAAGCAGAACAAATCCTTTGGCCTCACCACGATGCTGGACCAACATGCCAAGATCCGCGGCAGCAAAGTCACCTTCGAGTTTCGCGGAAAGAGTGGCATTCAGCATCGGATCGACGTGGAAGACCCGCAACTTGCGAGACTGGTGAAGAGGTGTCAGGACCTTCCAGGACAGGAGATCTTCGCCTATGTGGATGACGACGGACACGTACAGGATGTCACGTCTCAAGATGTAAACGACTACCTGCGCGAGATTACGAATCAGGACTTCACCGCGAAAGACTTCCGGACCTGGGCGGGAACGGTGCTCGCAGCGGTCGCTTTGAGGGAATTCGAAGAATACGCGACAGCCAGGGAGGCGAAGAAAAACATCGTCAGGGCCGTGGAGTCAGTCGCCAGCACACTCGGCAATACACCAGCCGTGTGCCGCCGCTGCTATGTCCATCCGGTCGTGCTGGAGAGTTATCTAGATGGCACCACCATCGCCACGCTGGCGCAGGAAGCTCACCGAGCACTGAAGGAGGAACTTCATCACCTCACACCGGAAGAAGCCGCCGTGATGACACTCCTGCAGGATCGCCTGGATGCCGCTCCCAAGCAGCCTCAGTCCCGGACCAAAGCAAAGGATCTTGCGGAGAATACGCGAATGGCCAGCGCTCGAAGCCGTTCCGGAACCAGAAAATCCTCGGCCCGGTCCGCTTCTCCGCGCAAATCTCCACGTCAGCCCCGCAGGACAGCGTCCAAAACGGCGTAGCCGGCGTAGAAGTCCCCCTGTGGAGCGGAGGAATGTTACGGAATCTGCAGATGCCCTCGGATTCCGCGTAATCCGTGATGATTCAGATGCCTGGCTTCACCATTGATACCGCGCTGGACCATGGAGGCTGCTGCGCGGATTCCCTCCCGGCGATTGATCGAAGCTGCGAGATTATTGAATGCCACCCGAGCCTGCTTTACGCGCTCCTGAGTCCGCACGAAACGTTCCATCTGTGTATCGCGAACACGCTGAAGCTCGATTCGCTCGATCTCCGCCTCTGCTCGTGGCCCCCCCACCCGTTGTGCCACCTCTACTTTCAGTGCAGCGAGGCGGGTATCCACGGAGGCAAAGGCATTCCAGACATCTACGGCCCGTTCGCCAGTCGGTTCCCACTCATATGCAGCCAGAACACGCTCGAGCTGGGTGTCCTCGCCCTGTAAGTCGGCTGTCCGAACGATGACATTGGGAGGCGGCGTCGCCGGCGGGTGCTCAGCCGTGGGTACTTTTCGGCAGCCGGCGATAGCCGCAGCGGCGAGAAAGAGAGCGATTATAGACCGGAACCCAAGCATAGCACCCCTCTGTTCGTGGATCCCCAAGAGGGTGGTTGGGTGGTTCCGTGAATGGCCGGAAGTGCACAGCGGAACAGCATGTTGGCACGGTAAGAAGTGTCACAGGAAAGTGTCGCGCGGACATACACGAGTGTAGTGTCACAATACACTACACAACAGGCAAAATGTGACACTCCCAGAGTAAAACGGCCGTGGCATCGACAGTGCTAAAGCCGGGCGCGCCAACCCATTCACACCATGCTCTACTCCTTCGACGCCCCTGCCCGCCTGATCGACAACACCTCCGCGCTCACGGATGAGCAACTGATGGAAGCAGTTCAGCAGGAGAACCCCCACGCTTTGGAAGAACTTCATCGCCGTCACGCAGCCACGCTGAAGGCGGTCATCGTACGAGTCCTGCACAATGAACACTCCGCCGAAGACCTGCTTCAGGAAGTGTTTCTCGAAGTCTGGCGCCTCGCCAACCGCTACTCACAGGAAAAAGGGAAGGCACTTGGTTGGATGATTACTCTCGCCCGCCGCCGCGCAATTGATCGTCTCCGCCGCGAGCAGGCATACTTCCGTGTGGAAGAGCGGTTCCAGAAGGAAACGGAACAGCAGCCGGAAGCATGGACCCACAGCCGCGTGGAAGACGACATCGAGGCCCAGGATCTCCGCAATATCCTTGCTGAAATCCTCGAGACCCTCCCACCCGCACAGAAACACGCGGTTGAGCTGGCTTTTTACAAAGGACTGAGTCAACGTGAAATTGCGAGCTATACGAATATCCCGCTCGGAACGATCAAAACTCGGCTCGAGCTTGGTGTTCGGAAGATCGCCGCGCGCTTGCGTGATGTAGTTGGGGATGTCCCACTGAGCGCCATCTCCGTGAATTAAGTTTTCCAGTTTTCCCGGCAACCGACCGCGTCTGTAATGCTCCGGCATTACAGGCGCGGTCTTTGTTTTGGCATGCGGTGGTTCCGCGCCTGCGAGACGAGGCACCGCTTTGGAGCGAGAGCGATGTACCTGCGCAGAGTGCGTGCGGAGCTGAGGGAGACGGAGCTTCGTACATGAGCGGCGGGTCTTGTCGCGTGCACCTCGATGAGGGACCACCGCTTTTGTACGAGTGAGACGGGTGTAGTAGGGCACGACTCCTCTGCGCCCGGACGTCGCTATTCCTCCAAAGCGGTGCCT
>CBINJX010000820.1:0-3176 GCA_966251085.1 uncultured Verrucomicrobiales bacterium | reverse complement strand
GATTTCAAGGAGTTCCTCGACGAAGCTCACCGTCGGGGAATCCGGGTCATCACCGAGTTGGTGATCAATCATACCTCCGATCAGAACCCGTGGTTTCAAGCTGCCCGGCGCGCGCCGGCCGGTTCGCCCGAGCGCGACATGTATGTCTGGAGCGACACTCCGAATAAGTACACGGATGCGCGAATCATCTTCAAAGACTTCGAGCCGTCGAACTGGACTTGGGATCCGGTTGCCAAGGCATACTTCTGGCACCGCTTCTACTCACATCAGCCCGACCTGAATTTCGATAATCCGAAGGTTCATGAGGCGATCTTTGATGTTCTCGATTTCTGGCTGGATATGGGCGTGGACGGGCTCCGGCTCGATGCCGTGCCATATCTCTACGAGCGCGAGGGAACGAACTGCGAGAACCTGAAGGAGACCCACACTTATCTGCGCAAGCTCCGCCGGCACATTGACGAAAAATACCAGGATCGCATGCTTCTGGCGGAGGCAAATCAGTGGCCGGAAGATGCTGCCGCTTACTTTGGAGATGGTGATGAGTGCCACATGAATTTCCATTTCCCCCTGATGCCCCGGCTCTTCATGTCGGTGCAGATGGAGGACCGCTTCCCGATCATCGACATCCTCGACCAGACTCCTTCGATTCCTCCCGGATGCCAGTGGGCGACGTTCCTGCGAAACCATGACGAGCTGACCCTCGAAATGGTCACTGATGAAGAGCGCGATTACATGTATCGCGTGTATGCGGAGGACCCGCGGGCGCGGATCAATCTCGGCATCCGTCGGCGTCTGGCTCCACTCCTCGGCAACAATCGCCGTCGAATCGAGCTGGTGAACGCCTTGCTCTTCTCTCTGCCCGGCACACCGATCGTGTACTACGGGGACGAGATCGGGATGGGGGACAACTTCTATCTTGGTGACCGCAACGGGGTGCGTACTCCGATGCAGTGGGCGCCTGATCGTAATGGCGGTTTCTCAAAGGCCAACCCGCAGCAGCTTTATCTGCCGACGATCATCGATCCCGAGTACCACTACGAGGCGATCAATGTGGAGAACCAGCGGCGGAATCTCTCATCGCTTTTCTGGTGGACACGACGGCTGATCGCCGAGCGAAAGCGGCTGCGGGCATTCGGGCACGGGACCATCGAGTTCCTGCATCCGAAAAACGCCAAGGTGCTCGCATTCATCCGGCAGCACGAGGAACACATGGTGCTCGTCGTCGCAAACCTTTCGCGGTTCGTGCAGGTTGCAGAGCTGGACCTCTCCGCATATGCCGGGATGGAGCCGGTGGAGGTGTTCAGCCGGTCCCGGTTCCCGGAGATCAAGCAGGCACCGACGGCCGTGAGTCTCGGGCCCCACGACTTTTACTGGTTCATCCTGCGTCGGCCAGCGACGGCCGCTGAAGGCGGCCAACGTGTCGCACCGGTGCTGAGTCAACCTCTTGCGTGGGATAGACCGTTGAGGTCTTCCGCGCGTGAGATTCTGGAGAAGGAGTTGCTTCCTGATTATCTGCAGAGCTGCAGATGGTTTCCGGGTGCCACTCGCTCTCTGCGTGACATTAAAATCGTCGAGGAACTTGCGCTCTCGCCGGATTCTGGGACTGCGCGAATCCTCCTGATCCGCGCCGGATTCGCCGAGGGCTTGCCGGAGACATACATCGTGCCCGTGCAAATCAGCCGCGGGGAAGGTGCTACACGCATTAGCAACGAAGCAGCACATTCGATCCTTGCCTCCTTCCAGATCGATGGAGAAGAGGCGGTGCTCCACGACGCGATTCACGATCCGGGATTCCGAGCCCAGTTGCTCACCGCGATTGCGACTCGATCGAGTGGTGGTGCACGCCTCCGTAGCCGCCAGGGCCGCGTGCTCGATGTCTCCGAGGTAGAGCGTGTGGCAAATCAGTCGCAGGTACTGAATGAGGAGCATGCAAACACGACGATCAACTATGGCGGCACTTATCTGTTGAAGCTCTACCGGCGGATGGATTTTGGGAAGCAGCCGGAGGAGGAGTTGGTGCGCTACCTGAGCCAGGACCGTCAGTTCGCCTATGTGGCGCCCTATGCGGGGGCGCTGGAGTACAACACTGCTGCGGGACAGGCGGGCGTGATCGCGCTTCTCTTTGGATATGTGCAAAACCAGGGGGGCGCCTGGCCTTACACAGTCGATGCGGTCGGTCGTTACCTCGAGCGAGTCCTTGGGGCACAGGCAACGCCCGGAAATGGCGAGGTACTGATGGATTGTATCGGTGCCGTGTATCCCGAGCGTGCACGCCAGTTGGGGCAGCGGACCGCGGAGATGCATCTTGCCCTTGCGAGTGAGCCTGATCACCCGGCGTTTGCTCCCGAGCCGTTTTCAACTCTCTACCAGCGTTCGCTCTATCAGGCCACGCGTGGTTCGCTGCGGCGCACCGTGCGGGTACTTTCACAGGTAAGGCAGCAATTGCCGGAGGGCCTTCATGCTGCGGTGGACGAGATCATCGCAAACGAGGCGGTTCTATTGGAGCGTTACGGTGGGCTGCTCCGGCAAAAGGTTGGGGCGGTCAAGACGGCCTACCATGGCAGCTTCCACCTGGGGCAGGTGCTCAACACCGGGAAGGACTTCGTGATTGTCGATCTCGAAGGCGATCCGTCCAAGGCATTGAGTGAACGACTCTTGAAGCGCTCACCGCTCGTCGATGTCGCGGCTATGATCCGGTCTTTCGACTATGCGGCGAATTCGGCGCTCCGCCGTCAGCAGTCGGCCGATGCCGAGATGCTTGCCCCGTGGGCGAAAGCCTGGGTGAACTACGTCTCCGCGCAATTTCTCGCCAGCTACCTCGAAACGGCTGGAGATGCACCCTTCATTCCGAAGGATAAGGAAGAGCTTGAGCTGCTCCTGGATGTGTACCTCATGGACAAGACGGTCGTGGAGATCAACAACGAGCTGGCTCATCGCCCGTCGATGGTTGGAGTGCCAATCATGGCCCTGCGTGATCTCATCGAAAAAACGAAGAACACGGGAGGAGAGAAAGCGGTTGTGAGCTGAGCGACCGCAAAAAGCCAGGCGCATTTGTGTAGAGGCGGCTTTGTCCCAAGCATCGAGCGAGGGACATGCCGCCTCTAACAGTTGAGAGTTGAGAGTTGAGAGTTGAGTCAAGCGAGTGGAGAGTTGAGAGTTGAGAGTTGAGAGCCGCG
>CBINJX010000819.1:0-3176 GCA_966251085.1 uncultured Verrucomicrobiales bacterium | reverse complement strand
GCCGGCGAGAGCGAGGCGAACTACGTCACGCGCGTCACCTCGACGCTGCGCTTTTTGTTTTTCTCCCCTTAGTCGCAGTCTCTACTGCTCCAGCACCTTTGCGATAGCCGTACGAAGACCGCTCAAAGTGAACGGTTTGCTCACCACCAGGTCCACTCCGGGTGGTTGCTCCCCGGTGCCGGACATTAAATCACCAAAACCAGTGAGAAGAATCAGCTTTTGGTTCGGTTCGATCTTCCGGATCTCGACCGCAAGCTCATCTCCGTTCATCTCGGGCATCGCACGGTCAGTCAGCACCAGGTCGAATTTATTCTGCCGGAATTTCTCCAATCCCTCCCGACCGTTTTCGGCCGTGACGATCTCATGGCGATCTTCATTGAGATAGACAGTTAACACTTCGCGCACGAGCGGCTCGTCTTCGACCACCAGAACCCGGAGCGAGCGGGGCGTGGATGGCAAGATCTTCGGAGCATCCGGAGCTTTCTCCTCCTGGTCGAGAGGCAAGGAAATCGCCACTGATGTACCGCGCCCGGGCTCACTCGTGATGTTGATTTCGCCATCGTGCCTGCGCACGACTCCGTACACGCTGCCAAGCCCCAGACCTGTCCCCTGATCGTTCTTAGTGGTAAAAAACGGCTCCAGACAGCGTGCCTTTACTTCCTCGCTCATCCCCACGCCATCATCGGTGACCGTGATCACCAGGAAGCCTCCCTGAACCTCAGAGCTAACAGTGATGGTCCCGCGCTTGGGGATCGCATCGATGGCGTTCATGATCAGATTAACGAGTGCCTCCTTGATTTCCGTCTCATTACCGGAAATCGACGGCACAATGCCGAGTTCTGGGCGGATTTCGATAGAAACGCCCGCAGCCAAAGCCTGATCTTTCCACCGAGGCTGCGTAAGCATGATGGCTTGTTGAATAACGTCGTTGATAACCACAGGCGCTAGTGTCTCTTTGTCGTCGCGGTAGCGATAAAACTCGCGAAGTCTGCTGACTACTTTTGCACTATCCTTCGCTGAGGCGTGAATCATTTCCAGATAGATGCGAGCCCTGATCGCGTCATCGAGGACTTCGGGCTTCATCAGGAGCAACTCACTGAATCCCACAATCGGAGCGAGCGCATTGTTAAAATCGTGGGCGATGCCGTTCGCCATACGCCCCAAAGCCAACATCCGCTCGCGCTGGATAATCTCCTGTTGAGCAGCCCGGAGCTGGGTCATGGCTGCCGCCAGCTGCCGGTTGCTCTCCATTGTAGCCTCCTCTGCCCGCCGCCTTTCCAGAATTTCTCGTTCGAGCTTCGCATTTATTCGCCGCAACTCCGCAGTTCGTTCCTGTACCCGCAACTCGAGTTGATCGTGTGCGCGCTTCAGCTCCAGTTGAATGCGTTTACGTTCCAACGCGTACTGAAGCGACCGAATCAACAGGTGATTATCGACATGCCCTTTTACAAGGTAGTCCTGGGCACCGAGTTGCACGGTCTCGATCGCCAATGCCACATCGTTGATTCCACTCAGCACCACGACTGGCTCCGTAATCGTTCGGTCAATCACCCGCAGGAACGTCTCCAGCCCGTCGCTGTCTGGCAATGTCAGGTCGAGCAAGACCAAATCAAACCGCCGTTCGAGCAAGCGCGCTACGCCAGCGGCGACCGTCCCTTCTGCGGTCAGTTTAAACTCCGGGCCACCTGCGGTCAGGAGTAGCTGTGAAAGGAATTGGACGTGCTCCTCGTTATCCTCGATCAGGAGTACATGTATGGGCCGACTGTACATGGAGCACGGTGGATGGAAGCGGGCAACGGGCGATGGTAAAATTGGATGAGTGCGCTGCCTCAATCGGCGCTCAGGAATAGCGGCACTTGTAATAAAAATCTATACCCGGCAAGAAACTATTCACAATCGAAGACAATCGGACTGCAGAAACAACAGTATGCAGACTCACCGCCGCTCCGCCCTTTTCTTGCTCTCACGCGCGGTTTGCGTCGCGTAGCGCAGCAACTCGACGCCGACAAGACATACATCATCGATGAAGTCGCGCGTCACTGAGAACTGGCGCACCTCTTCAAGAGTCTCGTCGATAATCTGCTCAGTCGCCCGCTGCATCCGCTGGCGGGTGGCTTTGAGCAGCATCTCCTGTTCGTAGAATTCGCCGCGGGCATTCTCCACTTCGTAGAGTCCGTCCGTAAATAAAAGCAGCAGGTCACGCGGTTGCAAAGAAGACGTTTGCTGTGCGTATTGCGAGTTCTCAAAGACGCCCAATGCGGGGCCGGGCCTAATCCCCGGTCCGTCGAGGGAACACACATCCCCCTTGTTACGCCTCACGTGGAGCGGCTTCGGATGCCCGGCATTTGCATAGCAAAGCTCCCCTGTCTCGACGTTGACGAGCAGGTAAAAGGCCGACGCAAACATCGGACTCCGAGTTCGCCTGAGGATGGACACGAGCGATTCATTCAGCTGTGTGAGAAATTCGCCGGGCTGGGATGCATACTCGGTGAGTTCCTCCACGAGCGCACGCTGGATCGCTGTTACGAGCGCTGCACGGACCCCGTGCCCCATCACGTCGCAAATGAGGATTCCTGCTTCCACGTCAGACACGGGCATCACATGGAAAAAATCTCCGCCCAGCGTACTCGTTGGCAGATATTTGCTGTGAAACACGAGCGCACTCTGCCCCGCCGAGTCGCTACGCGGAAAACAGGGAAACTGCTGCGGGAGGAAGGCCTGCTGCACCTCTCGAGCCATCTCCAGGTCGTCCGCCATTTCGGCATTCTTCTCCTGAAGCTCGCGGGTATAACGGGCCAACTGCTCCTCGGCCTCCTTTCGTGCGGTAATATCTCGACCAATCCCCAGAATGCCGATGATCCCACCGGAAGAATCACGTAAGGGAACCTTCGTGGTCGAGAGCCATCGGACAGATCGGCCTCTTTCCTTTACGCATTCGTGGCGATTGATGATCGGCTCTCCTGTACGCATGACTTCCTCATCATCTGCACGAAACTGTTTCGCGACGGATTCCGGAAAAAAGTCCGCGGTGTGCTTTCCCAGCACCTCATCCGGTGATCTCAGCCCCAGCTGCCGCGCATGGGCTGTATTCCCAAGCAGGTAACTCCCGTCCCGGTTCTTTACATAGACGGCATCAACGAGGTTGTTGATGACAGTCTTCAGGAGATTACGTTCCG
>CBINJX010000818.1:0-3182 GCA_966251085.1 uncultured Verrucomicrobiales bacterium | reverse complement strand
TTCTGCCCGCAGCTCCTGCCGGCACTCTTCCAGAATCGCATTAGCGCGACGCACCTCGTCCCCCCCCGAAATCATCGGATACATCATCCGCACATTCCCCGCCGCACTCGCCCGCAGGATTGCACGAAGCTGCGTCTTGAATACATCAACCCGCTCCAGACAGAAGCGAATCGCCCGCCATCCGAGAAACGGGTTCAGCTCCTCCGGCAGGTTCAACGCGCTCATGAACTTATCCCCACCCAAATCCAATGTTCGGATGATTACTGAGTGCGGCTGCACCTCTTCCGCCACCTTCCGATAAGCCTCATACTGATCCTCCTCACTCGGCAACTCCGTTTTATTGAGGTAGAAAAATTCGGTGCGGTAAAGCCCCACTCCCTCAGCACCGCACTTTCGCACGAGGTTAATATCTTCGGGTAACTCAATGTTCGCCGAGAGAATGACGTGCCGTCCATCGATCGTCCGCGACTCGGTTTCACGGAGCTTGGTCAGCTGTTCCTCGACCTCAGTCTTTTTGATCTCCAGCTCCCCGTACTCCCAAAGAGTCTGGTCAGTGGGATTGACGATAACCAACCCATTGTAGCCATCCAGGAGCACATGATCGCCCGTGACTAGCTGAGCCGAAACATCGTGCAATCCAACCACTGCCGGGATGTTCAGCGACCTGGCCATGATCGCTGTATGCGAGGTCTTACTACCAATATCAGTAGCAAACCCGAGCACCAGATGCCGATTGAGCTGCGCAGTGTCCGATGGCGTCAGATTATGCGCGACAAGGAGGTGCGGCGTACTGATGGCCGACAAATCCCGTCCCTCTTTCCCCATCAAATTACGCACCACCCGCCGGGTGACATCGTGAATATCGAGAGCCCGTTCCCGCAGATATGGATCATCGATTTCGCTCAGCGTCTTCGCATAGCGCCCTGCAACCTGCGCAAACACATACTCCACGTTGTACCGGTCACGCTGGAGCGTCTTTAGAACCTCATCGATCAAAGTCCGGTCCTCGACCACGAGGAGGTGAGCGTCGAAAATTCCCGCATCCCGGGTCCCAATGGATTCCGCAATGCGTTGCTGCAGCTCGAGAATCTGGTGTCGAGTAATCAGCAAAGCCGCCTCGAAACGCGCGATCTCGTTCGCGATCTCATCCTCATCAATACGCCGGACGGGAGGTTCCTCGTCATCGGGACGATGAACGAAGACCGTACCTCGAGCTATCCCTGGAGACACGCCGACCCCATGAAACCGCCGCTCAGAATGGGCAGTAGCATCGGCGCTCATGAGCGGAGCCACGAAAAGGAGGGCAGAGTAACGAAGCGTCGGCCCTGGTCAGAAGCCACGATTTCCCTGCAGGCTGAACGCTCAGTCCTCATCGAATTTTCTCTGAATCAGACCTTCAATTTCCGCGAGTGCCTTCTGGGCATCGGGTCCGACGCAAGTGATCTTGAGTTTCGAACCTAAGCCGGCCGCCAGCATCATTAATCCCATGATGCTTTTACCGTTCACCTTTTCGCCATCCTTTTCTACCCAGATTTCACTCCGAAAACGACTACAGACCTTCACGAACATCGCCGACGGGCGGGCATGCAGCCCAAGCCGGTTCTGGATGGTGAGTTCCTTGGAGTATTCTTCGGGAGGATCAGGTTGTCGGCGGCTCAGGAAGCCCATCACTATTCTTTCTTCTTTTGCATTAAATTGAGGAGCCGTTGATTGAACTCGAGCGCACTATTCTGGCCCAAGCTCTTCAACTTCTGGTCCAGCGCAGCCACTTCCACCAAACGAGCAAGGTCGCGGCCTGTGCGGACGGGTATAGTCACGTGGGGAACCAAGATATCCAAAATTTCGTAATATTCTTGGTCGAGACCAATCCTATCCACCTCTTCGAGTTCCTGCCAATCTTTGAGTGTGACAATCAAATCAAGCCTCTTTTCCTGACGTACGCTACCGATCCCAAAGATCGACATGACATTAATCACCCCCAACCCCCGAACCTCCATGTGGTAGCGGGTCAAATCCGGGGAGGTCCCTACCAGTTCACGTCCCTCCAGTGCCCGGAAACGAGTGATGTCATCACTGACGAGACTGTGCCCACGCTCGAGCAATCCCAGGACGCACTCACTCTTCCCGATTCCTGAGGAACCTCTCACCAGCACCCCCACCCCCATGATGTCCACCATGGAGCCATACTCACTCTTCGTCGGCGCGAAATCAAACTCCAGAGCCAACGTCGCAGCGTTGATGAAGTTCATCGTCACCATCGGTGTGCGGAAAACAGCCACCCCAGCCTTCTCTGCCTCCTCGATCAGGCACGCCGGCGGCTTTGTTCCGCGGGAAACAATGATGCAAGGAATCGAGCGCTGACAAAGCGCGCGGCACCGCTCACAGGCGTCCTTTTCATCCAAACTCTTCAGGTAAGAGAGCTCCGCAGCACCCAGAACCTGAATCCGCTTCTCCGCAAAATAAGAGTAGAATCCGGAGAGTGCCAGCCCCGGCCGATTGATTGTCGGTTCCTTGATTCGCCTTTCGAATCCCACTGCCTGCCCCATCAGGCTCATCTGCAACGCTTCCGAATGCCGTGTATAGAACTCCCCGACGGTCACGGTGGGGTATTTAGGCTCGGAAGCATTCATGAAGCGCGGCGGACTCTAGTAGGGCGATCCGCCCCTGAAAAGTACGAACACTGCAATCTATTTCGCCAGCCACCCCCGGGGTGGAATTTTCCGCCTTCTCATAGAATCCAAAAAGAAAGGGCTGGGAGTACCGAGGCGGACTCCCAGCCCTGAAAACCTGCCCTGGTTAAAGCCGGGCTACTCGAAAGTCGGCTCCATCAAGCCATAAGAGCCATCTTTGCGTCTGTGCAGGATGTTGATCTTCTCCGTTTTGGCGTTCAGGAAGACAACAAACTGCCGTTTGCTCATCTCCATCTGAAGAACAGCCTCGTCGATAAACATCGGCTTCACCGGGTAGCGCTCGGTTTGAATAACCTGAGGCTCCACTTCCTCGACCTCCTCGAAATCTTCCGGAATACTAAGGACCTGCTCTTCGAAGTGCCTCACCTCGTGCCTCCGCGGGCGATGACTACGCAGAATCTTCGTTTTGTACTTCCTCATCTGCTGTGCGATTTTATCGATCGCACAGTCGATGGAGGCGTACATGTCGCTCGTCTCCGCCGTCGCTTCCAA
>CBINJX010000817.1:0-3197 GCA_966251085.1 uncultured Verrucomicrobiales bacterium | reverse complement strand
CTCAAGACTGCCGACAGCGCGGTAGCTGGCTTCGTTGGCGGGTCGCTCGGTGACAATCCGATTGCGCTCGAGGAGAATAGCACCCTGCAAGCGGACCGGACCGGCTCAGATACCTGGTCGGGGAATATTACCGGGAGCGGCAGCCTCGTGAAGAGCAACACTGGCACCCTGACGTTGACGGGAACGAACAGTTATACCGGTTCGACCTTGGTAGAAGCAGGTGTGCTCGAGGTTTCCGGCAGCATTGCCGGCAGTCTCGTCACGGTTGCAAACGGGGCGACTCTGACCGGAGGCGGCAATATCGCCAGCGCGCTCGACATTAACGGCACACTCGCTCCCGGTTCGGGTACAGGCACCCTGACCGCCACCGGCGCGGCGGACTTCAATGATGGCTCGATATTCGCGCTGGAAATTACGGACGGAGTGTTGTTCGACAAACTCGTTGCGAGCAGTGTGACGCTCGATGGAGTCGTGAATCTCGTTCTCACCCTGGCCGCCTCTCCGGTAGCAGGTACGACCTATCGGATCCTCGACAATACCGGAGCCGGAGCTGTGGGCGGTACAAGCGGCCTCTTTACGTGGTCCGGACCGGAGGGTGTGCTTACGGAAGGCGAACACTTCTTCGTCAATGGCAACGAGTTCTCGATTTCGTATGCGGGTGGCACTGGAAACGACGTGGTCCTGACCGCAATTCCGGAGCCCAGCTCGTTTGTTTCATTGCTCGGTGGCTTCGGAACATTGCTGGGCCTCCAGCGGTTCCGTCGCCGGCGGGTGAAGTAGGATCTTGGTGTAGGGGCGGCTCTTTGCGCCGGGCAATGGCGCAGGAGCCGTCTACCCAGGCTTTAGAATTGCAGAGAGGATCTCTAAAATGAGACGCTTGGGGCGTGCGCGAAGGGTTCGCGCTCAAAACTCCCACAAAATGAAACGATCTGGAAAATGCGGATGGCGGCGGGTTCTCCTGCTCGCCGTTGCTTTCATAGCCTTGGCTCAGGCAGGCTGCGGCAAAGCCTCCTTCTCGATTACGAGTGCAAACGGCGAGATCCGGAAGGAATCGAGATCGAATAGCCGCTGGTCGATCAATCATTCGAAGAACGGCGTCACTCGCAAGCTCGAGACCCGGAACGATGTGGAAATCCAGAACGGCAAGGTAGTGAAATTTCCGAAGGGTTCCCTGGTGAAGGTGGAAGAAGAGGGAAGTCCCGAGGCGCGTATCGCAGAACTGCGCGAGAACGCCGGGGCGATGGAGCTGTGGGTCAAGGAGGGTGCGGATTTTCGACGGGGAACACCCGAGGATGAAGCATGGCTGGAGCGCTGCCTGATTGACCTGACCGGCGCGGCAGACCGGAAACGCGCTGTGGAGGCGACGTTGCAGGACCCTCAGGCCTCCGCGAGCAAAGTTCTCGCAAGCCTGGAGGATGTGTCGTTTTCCTCGGAGCGGGCGAAGATTCTCAAGGAATTGGCGGCAAAGCCGGGCCTTTCGGCTTCCGAGCAGGCTGAAATTGCAGATGCCGCAGCCAGATTATTAAGCTTTTCGTCGGAGAAGAAATCCGTGCTGCTCGAACTCGTTCGACGGCCCGATTTCCTGCCGGAAGCCAAGCAGTCCGTGATGCGTGCTGTCGATGGGCTCTCGTTTGATTCCGAGAAGGTCGAAGTGCAGCGGGCGTTGCTGGATAAGTAGGGAGGTGGGGTAGGTGAGTTTCTGCGCAGGCGCTCCAATAAACGGGGCGCATGTGGAGTGCGGTAGCAAGCTCCGCGAGGCACCGCTTTGGAGGCAGAGTGGTGAGCATGCGCAGAGTACATGCGAATCTGAGGGAGGATGAAGCTTCGTCCGTGAGCGGCGGGGCTTGTGGCGCGTACCTCGATATTCGGCCGCGACTCGGTGATGGCCCGCTGCTTTGCCCACCGCTTTTGTACGAGTGAGGCGAAAGGAGGGGGAGGCACGTCTTCTCTGCGCGCGAACGTCGCTATTCCTCCAAAGCGGTGCCTCGTAAAACTCGCCACCGCACTCCATATGCGCCCCGTGTTTCGGAGCGGTTAGGGAGTTTTAGGTTGGGCTATCAGGAGAAACATATCCCGCAGCCGACCCGCTGGAAGTTTCGTGCACCATTGTGTGGCGGCGTTCCGGTCTGCAACTGCCCACTGGTTCAGCACCAGTTCCAGAGCTTGCTCGCGTGCTTGGCCTACCGGCAGCGCAAGCAGGTGGTCTGCTGCGGATTCATTTCCTTCCTTCGCGAGTTCCGCTGCGGCGGCTCGCAAGGCGGTCGCACGGTCGTTTTCATTCGGGAGCCCGTGAGCCCCTTGCAATGCGGTGCCGGCATCCTGTGCTGCCCATTGCTCCGCCACGGTGCGAAGCCATTCACCGCGGACCGAGGAGTTAGCCGGGATGCTCTCGCCGAGTGCCGCCGCTTCCATCGGCTCAGTCGCTGCCCACTCGGGCAGCAATCCTCTCAGTGCCGATTCGCGGGTGCCATTCCAGGGGAGATTCGCCTGCCAGGCGACAGCTGCGGGAAGATCTGACTGAGCCCATGTCTCTATAGCAGAGATGATGGCGAGTTCGCGCTCATCGGGGTCCGTCGTTTTTATGCGGAGCGCCTCCGTTGCCGCGGTGTCGGGCGCGTGCTCGCTCCACCCACTGAAAAGCACAGCGATGGAGCGTCTGCGCAGCTCGCCTTGCAGGGTGTCGAGAAGATCGAGCCCGTGCTCCGGAGTTTTGGCTGCGAGCAGTGACATGGCCGCCGGGGCAACGTGTGAGCGAAGCTCGCCGAGCGGCAGGGATCTGAACCAGCGCTCCGCGGCAACAGTGGATTGGGAAAGCCAGAGGGTAAACAATTCATCGGGCAGTTCCGGATCTCCGTGAATCTTCTCCTGTTCAAAGGCGAGGCGGACCGCTCCTTCGGGATCGAGTTCAGCAAGGCGACGGAGCAGCGCGATGACTTCATCATTCCGGACCTGGCCGCGCCTGAGGGGGGCGGTCGATGTGATCTGTGTATGGATTCTGGCGACCTCTTCTGCGTGAACGCCCGTTGTCTCCACGATCGCAGATTTCCCAAGGGATTGTGGCGACGCTGGCACCTCATGCCGCGCGGGCGTCTCGGAAATCGATACACTACCGGGAGGTTGCTGCTCGCGCAGAAGGTACAGCCCGCCGCCGACGAGGACGAGCGCACCAAAAACAATGAAGGATCGCATAGGGGGAG
>CBINJX010000816.1:0-3198 GCA_966251085.1 uncultured Verrucomicrobiales bacterium | reverse complement strand
GGCGAAGCTCTTCCTCCGTGGCGCAGCCAGTGAAGCTGGCGACTAACAGTGCAAACAGGGTGGCTCTAACCAGGGTTTTCATCACCCGCGGGGATAGCAGAGCAGATGCTGCTGCGCTATATTTTAGAATTACGGTCCTGTTATGTACTCCGCCGGTTACCGGGCATTCCCATTTCCATCCACGTGCCATTAACATCGCATGATTTGAAAAATACTCCACTCTATGATTGCCGTCATAGAAGGTGGGCGACCGTCGGCGTTACGGTTCCTTCATGCAAACGACAACATTGAAGGTCTCAGGAATGAACTGCGGCTCATGCGCGGCCCACATTGAAAAGGCCCTCAAAGCCCTGCCCGAGGTCACGTCGGTCGCAGTTGAACTCAGCGCCCAGCGTGTCACCGTTCAGCATAAGGGAGCCCCGGAGGCGGCGCTGGCAAATGCCGTGATCGCCGAGGGGTACGGTGCGCAACTGGAGAACTGAGCCATGGTCGCGAACAATACGAGTCCATCACCGGAACGCGCGGAGCTGCCTCTCCTCGGGATGAGCTGTGCCGCCTGCGCGAACCGGATCGAAAAGGCGCTGAAGCGCGCCCCGGGAGTTTCCGCGGCGAGTGTGAACTTTGCCACGACCCGCGCCACGGTCGAGTACGACAGCCAGACCACGAGTCTCGAAGCACTCCGGGAGACGGTTCAGAAAGCCGGCTACGACGCGATCCTTCCGGAGCCGAATGCAGAAGCCGAAGCCGCGGAGGAATCTTCAGACCGGGAGGCCGAAGCACGGGAGGCGGAGTACCGGAAACACAAGGTCCGTTTCCTGATCGCCGCCGTGCTCACGGCGCCCGTGCTGATTCTCGCGATGGGCGCTCATGCCATCCCGGCTCTTACTCCATACCTGAACTTCCCGGGACGCATCTGGGTAGAGTTTATCCTCACCACGCCCGTGCTCTTCTGGGCGGGCCGCGAGTTCTTCACGGGGGCGTGGAATGCCGCTCGGCATCGTGCGGCGGATATGAACACGCTGGTGGCGATCGGCACTTTTGCCGCGTGGCTCTACAGCGTGGTGGCGATGCTGGCGCCGCAATTCTTCGCGGCTACTCGAGGCGCTCATGCAGAGCACGCGGAGGTGGGAGTTTATTATGAAGCCGCCGCGGCAATCATTACCCTGATCCTACTGGGACGACTGCTGGAAGCGCGTGCCCGCCGCAAGACCGGTGGCGCGATCCGTGCGCTGATGGGGCTTCAGCCACGCACCGCGAAGGTAGTTCGCAACGGCCAGGAACAGGATGTGCCAATCGAGACGGTTCGCGTCGGGGATGTAGTCGTGGTGCGTCCGGGTGAAAAAGTGGCGGTGGATGGCGAGGTGGTCGATGGCTCGTCAGCCGTGGATGAAAGCATGCTGACCGGCGAGCCGATCCCCGTGCAGAAGGGCGCTGGTGATCTGGTGATCGGTGGAACCGTCAACAAAACCGGCTCTTTCCGGTTCCGCGCAAACAAGGTGGGGAAAGATACGGTGCTTCAGCAGATCGTCCGTCTCGTGCAGGAAGCCCAGGGTAGCAAGGCGCCGATCCAGCGTCTCGCGGATCTCATCGCGGGGTACTTCGTACCGGTGGTGATCTGCATCGCCATCGCCACCTTCGTCGCATGGTTTGTCCTCGCCCCCGTGGATCAACGGCTGGTGATGTCACTCGTGACCTTCGTCTCGGTCCTGATCATCGCCTGCCCGTGTGCGCTGGGGCTCGCCACGCCCACGGCGATCATGGTGGGAACCGGGCATGCTGCCCAACATGGCGTGTTGGTGAAGAGCGCTTCGGCCTTGGAAACAGCCCATCGGCTGAATGCCGTGGTGCTGGATAAGACCGGCACGATTACGCAGGGTGAACCGCGTGTCACCGATGTGGCTGCTCACGGGATGAGTGATGACGAGTTGCTGCGACTGGCCGCTTCCGCAGAGCGTGGCTCCGAGCATGCGCTGGCAAGCGCTGTCGTGCAGTCTGCCAAGGACCGAGGGTTGGACCTCGCCCAGGCCGAGCATTTCGCAGCCGTCGCGGGACACGGCATCGAGGCGCGTGTGGAAAACCGTGAGGTGCTGATCGGCAATCCGCGACTGATGCGCGATCGCGGTCTCGATCCTGATGAAACCGCGGCACAGGCCTTTGCCGATGAAGGGAAGACTCCGGTCTTCGTGGCTGTGGACGGCAAGTTCGCGGGCATTATCGCCATTGCCGATCTACCGAAGGAAACCTCACGCGAAGCGATTGCACATCTGCATAGACTTGGCCTGGAAGTGATCATGCTCACCGGCGACAACCGCCGCACAGCCGAAGCGATTGCCCGTCAGGTCGGAGTGGATCGCGTGCTCGCGGAGGTGTTGCCGGAACAGAAGAGTGCCGAGATCAAGAAACTGCAGGCGGAGGGCAAAGTGGTCGCGATGGTGGGAGACGGAATCAACGATGCGCCTGCGCTGGCACAGGCAAATGTGGGCATTGCGATGGGTACGGGAACGGACGTGGCAATCGAGGCTGCAGATATCACCCTCGTGCGAGGAGATCTCCGGGGTGTCTTCGCGAGCATCGCCCTCTCCAAAGCCACGATCCGTAACGTGAAGCAGAATCTCTTCTTCGCATTCATCTACAACGTGCTCGGCATCCCGATTGCCGCAGGCGTGCTCTATCCGGTCACCGGCTGGCTGCTGAGTCCGATCATTGCCTCCGCGGCAATGGCGCTCTCGTCGGTGAGCGTCCTCACAAACGCACTGCGGCTGCGCCGCTTCAACCCTTGGCAAAGCTAATCCATGGATACCGCTGAAATCATCGTTGTCATCACAGGCGCGCTACTGATTCTCGCCACCCTCTGGTTCTTCTTTGGGAAACGTGAAGCAGTGGAAGCGTCGAGCACGGAAGCCGGCGTGCAGGAGGTGGATGTGCTGGTGAAAGGAGGTTATTCACCCGACCGCCTCCAGGTCGAAGCAGGGCGGCCAGTCAGACTGAAGTTTTACCGGGACGAGACCACCGAATGCACAGAGCAGGTGGTATTGAGCGACTTCGGCATTGCCCGGGAGCTGCCGTATCAAAGGACCACCGTAGTGGAGTTCACACCGCAGAAACCGGGGGAGTATGTGTTTCACTGCGGGATGAACATGGTGCGAGGAACCTTGGTGGTGAGGGAGGAATCTCGCTGATCGGAACAGTTGCTTTTAA
>CBINJX010000815.1:0-3201 GCA_966251085.1 uncultured Verrucomicrobiales bacterium | reverse complement strand
TCGCGGCGGTACTACTGGTTATCGGCGGGGTACTACCAGTTGTCCCGGAGGCATTACCAGTTATCGGCCGGGTGTTTCTGGTTGTCCCCGGCGTACTACTCGTTGTCTACGTGGCTTCGGGAGCGTATTGGCCTCGAATCTCAATGCCGGAGGATAGACAGAAACTTGAGAGGTTCACTCCCATTTTTCTACGTCCTCTTTTTCCTGATCAGTCTCACTACCAGCGAGATACCGTCGATAAACTGGGCGCATATGGAGTGCGGTGCCTCGCAAAACTCGCCACCGCACTCCAAAAGCGCCCCGGAAAGCGAAATCACCTCCTGATCCGCCGGTGCACGGCTCTCAACCCTCAACTTCTCAAATTACTCTCGTTGGTCAAAGAGCGGCACATTCGCGGCATCGATGTGACCAATTTTGTATATCGAGGTGGTGTTTGGTGGCCGAAACTGGGCGCGGCACGGCGCTTGCATTGCGTCACAGAAACGCCACATTCCGAATGAAATTCGCCACCCCAGAATGATAAGAATCGCCACCATTCTATTCTTTGCGTGTGTCGGGATTAATTTTTCCGCACGCGCCATGGAGAGTCCGGACGACTCGCGGGTGAACGCACGCATGATGCAGATGCCGGCTGTCTCGGCTACGCAGATTGCGTTTGTCTATGCGGGAGACATCTGGATCGCTCCCAAGGGAGGGGGAACGGCCATCCGACTCTCGTCGCCACGAGGAATTGAAAGTTTCCCGCGCTTTTCTCCCGATGGGAAGAAGGTCGCATTCACGGGGAACTATGAGGGAAACGAGGATATTTACGTGATGCCGGTAAGCGGGGGCGAGCCGCGCCGGATTACCCATCATGGCGCCAGCGATCGTGTGTTGGGGTGGTATCCAGATGGAAAATCGCTCCTTTTTGCCTCGAAGATGCATGCATTCACGGAGCGGGTGGGGCAGTTCTTCAAGGTATCCGCAGAGGGTGGGCTGCCGGAGCAGTTGCCGATTCGGTATGGTGAATTTGGTGCGATTTCACCGGAGGGAACCAAGCTGGCCTTCACCACGGTCACCACGGATTTCGCTACGTGGAAGCGCTATCGTGGTGGCATGGCGCCAGATATCTGGCTCTACGATCTCCAGAACGGTTCGGCCGAGAATATCACTTCCAACGATGCGAACGATTCGCAGCCGATGTGGCGCGGTTCGACGCTCTATTTTCTGTCCGACCGGGATCAGTATCAGCGGCGCAATATCTGGGCTTACGATTCGGAGACGAAGACTACTCGGCAGGTGACGAAGTTCACCGACTCCGATGTCCATTTTCCTAGCATCGGACCGGATGACATCGTTTTTGAGAATCGCGGACGTCTTTACCTTCTCGATCTTTCATCCGAGCAGACCCATGAGGTGCAGATCGATATCATCACCGATCGCGCCACCCTGCGTCCGCGCGTGGAGAATGTCTCCGGCTCCATCCGGAATGCCACGATCTCACCTACTGGCAAGCGCGCCCTCTTCGAAGCACGGGGAGATATCTTCAGTGTACCTGCAAGCCAGGGCGTCGTTCGTAATCTTACCGCTTCCAGCGGCGTGGCGGAGCGGTATCCGGCGTGGTCTCCGGACGGACGCTGGATTGCGTATTTCTCGGATCGCACTGGTGAGTACGAGCTGACACTCCGTCCGGCCGATGGGCGGAATCAGGAGCAGACGCTGACTTCGCTCGGTGCAGGCTGGCGGTATCAGCCGCAGTGGTCACCGGACAGCAAGAAGATCGTCTTCATCGACGCCTCGATGAAGATTCACCTCTACGACTTCGAGACCAAGCAGACGACGGTCATCGATCAGCAGCTCTGGCATTATCATGCAGATCTCGAGCGTTTCCGGGTGAATTGGTCGAGCGACAGCCGCTGGATCACGTACGCGAAGGATCAGGAGAACCGGCATCGCGCAGTCGTTCTCTACGATACGTTTTCCAGCGAGGCGCATCAGGTCACCGGCGGCTTCTATGATGATGACATGCCGGTGATCGATCCGGACGGGAAGTATCTCTACTACCGCTCCAAGCGGAGCTTTGATCCGATCTACAGCGAACTGGATAACACCTGGATCTATGCGAACGGCCAGGTGCTGGTAGCGGTGCCTCTCCGCAACAGCGTCTCTTCACCGCTGTATCTGCGTGATGATGACGAGCCGGAGCCGTGGTATCCCGAGGAAGAAAAGAAAGAGCAGCGGACTGCGGAAGCTCCCGCTACGAAGCCGGTGTACCCAGAGGCCAAGCCGATTCCCGCCAAGAGCAACGACTCCGCTCCCAAGGGGGAAATCGCCCTGCGCGAGGAGACGAAACCGGCTGCAGCGGCACCGCCGCCCGCCGAGGAAAAGAAAGCTGAGCCGGCTCCCCCCGCCAAGAAGCGGCCGCACGGCTTGCTGGAGATCGATATTGAGAACTTTGAAGCACGCGGGGTCGCACTCCCGCTCGGCATTGGCCGTTACGATAACCTGATCGCGATCTCCGGGAAGCTGCTCTACACGAGAGAGCCCCGGATCGGCTCAATCTCCTCCTCACACCCGCTCTGCATCTACGATCTCGAACGGCGCGACGATGCCTTTGTCCTGGACGATGTCTCCGGGGTGGAGCTTTCCGCTGATCGCCGCAGCCTGCTTATCGCCCGGGGAAATTCCTGGGGGATCATCAATGCCGCGGAAAACCAGCGCTTCGACCGTCCGCTCGCTGTGGGCCAGATGGAAATGACCGTCGATCCCTCAGCCGAGTGGAAGCAGATCTTCAACGACGCATGGCGGATCGAGCGGGATTTCTTCTATGACCCGCAGATGCATGGTGTGAACTGGAAAACGATGCGGGAGAGCTACGGTAAACTGCTCGCCGATTGCGTGACCCGCTGGGACGTGAACTATGTGCTCGGCGAACTGCTGGGTGAATTAAGCGCTTCGCATGTGTATCGCGGCGGCGGTGATTTTGAGGAGGCGATCGGCCGTAATGTCGGATATCTCGGCTGCGACTTTTCCTTTGAGCAGGGGGCTTATCGGATCAAACGCATCCTGCAGGTAGCTCCGTGGGATACGGCAAATCGTTCGCCTCTGCGGCATCCCGGAATCAATGTGCGCGAGGGCGACTGGATCCTCGCCGTGAACGGGCGTCCTCTGAAGCCTTCCGAGGATCCGTGGGCGGCATTCCAAGGGCTCGGCGACCGTACC
>CBINJX010000814.1:0-3201 GCA_966251085.1 uncultured Verrucomicrobiales bacterium | reverse complement strand
TACAGGGAGCGCAACCTTGCAGGATTTTAAGAATTCTCACTGGAGGAATGGGGAACATGAGGTACTTTCCAGCGGACCGGAAGAAAGGAACCCTGTTGTCCGATCTGCATTCCCAAGTGTTGCCGCCTCCTGGACCTGACGCCGAACCACCGGCGCGTCGGCTTTCATCTGATCTGCGCGACCTTCTCCGCGAGGCGGACGGGCGCGCGCTGACTTTGGGGGAACTCGAGGCGATTCTTCAGGGGCGGGGTTTTGCGCTGTTCATCCTGCTACTTTCGCTTCCGTGCCTTTTTCCGATCTCGATCCCGGGAACATCAATTGTGTTCGGCATCGTGATCATGCTTCTGGGGTTAAGAATTGCCGTGGGGCAGAAGCCCTCCCTGCCGAAATTTGTGCTTCGGCATGAATTGAGTCATGCCGCGTTGGAGAAGTTGGTGACGTTCGGGCTAAAACTTTGCGCCCAGATGGAGAAAGTCGTGCGTCCACGCATGCATTTCCTCCAGCGCTGGCCTGGAATGCTGAATCTGATCGGTATCGGAATTGCATCGGGAGGATTCCAGCTGCTCCTGCCGCTTCCGCCGTTGATTCCGTTCTCGAACTTCATTCCAGCGCTTTCGGTAGTCCTGCTGACAGCGGGGATGAGTGAACGGGATGGTTTGATGGTATTGGCCGGCTACGTGGTGAATGTCGCTGCCTGGATCTATTTCTTCGCGATGTTTGCGATGGCTGGTGAGGGGGTACAGTGGTTTCTCCGGCACTGGGAGAAATGGGCCTGGTGGCATTGACGAATTGACGGGCGAGGGAGCCATCGTTCTCCGCTATGATGGGCGCGGGGAGTCCACTTCTTTTGTTAGAACACGCGCGCAGGATGCGATTTGCGAAGCGCTTTGCGGAAAATGACTTTGCCTTTTGCAAAATTGCCATAGTAGCCTCGCCTGAACCCACACATGAAAACCCTCCTTAGCGCCCTTTCCCTCCTTACTCTCAGCGCGGTTGCGCTGGCGGACATTCAGGACCCACCGCTGAATGATCAGGGGCCGACTCGCAAGCTCGGCCGCGGTATCTCAAACATCCTCTTCGGTGTAACGGAGATCGTTCAGTCACCGGCTGAAATCAACGATCGCGAAGGCAACTCGGCTGCCGCCAGCTATGGTGTTGTCCGTGGTGTTGGCCGTTTCCTCTTCCGTCTCCGCGTGGGCGTGTATGAAGTGGCGACCTTCCCGTTCCCGACCTACAAGGAATCTTACCGCCCGGCTTATCGCCTCGATCCGCCGTGGATCCATGGTGGCTTCGAAGAGTTCCCGCCGGAACTTGGCTTCGAGAGCAAATACAATTACGTGCGCCAGCAGACCGGATACTAATCCTCTCCTGAGCTGATTCTCAACGAGGCTCCCGTAACCCAGCGGGAGCCTCTTTTTTTGCCCAGGGGCGCACGGCCCCGATTTCGACTACGATGCAACGAAAGAGACGAGAAATTGATTCCGCCATGAAGCCGACCCTGCAGCTCTCCATCTCCGATGTGGCCTTCGGAGGGAAGGGAGTCGCCCGGCATGAGGGAAAGGTTTATTTTGTTCCGTTTACCGCTCCGGGAGATGTCGCGACTGTGCGGGTGGTGCGGGAGAAGAAGAACTTCGCGGAGGCGGAATTGGTTTCGATCGATACTCCATCGCCAGATCGTGTGGAGCCGCGGTGCCCTTATTTCGGACGCTGTGGTGGCTGTGCTTACCAGCATCTTTCGTATGAGCGTCAGCTTGCGCTCAAGCATCAGCAGGTGGAGCAAACGCTGAAACGGGTGGGGCGCTTGAGCCATGTTCCGATGCGGCCGATCGTCGCATCGCCCGAGGATTACTACTACCGCAATCGGATTCGGGTGCATGTGGAGGCGGGGGTAGTCGGGTTTTATGCACATGGGTCGCATGCGCTGGTGGACATTGCGGAATGTCCGATCTCCCAGCCGCGCGTGAATGATGCACTCCATGACTTGCGGCATCAGGCTGTTCCTGAGGGGGACTACACCCTGACGGCGCGGGACCGGAGTGGGTTCTTCGAGCAGACGAATGATGGGGTTGCTCAGAAGATGCTGGAGGTGGTGAGGGCCGCGATAAAGCCGGGGCAGCAACTTCTGATCGATGCGTACTGTGGCGCTGGCTTTTTCGCGAAACACCTGGAGGACCTCTTCGAACGGGTGATCGGGATCGAGGAGAACGTCTATGCCGTCGAGCACGCGCGCTCGAACGCCAGGAGCAAGGAGCGGTACATCGCCGGGGATGTTAGCTTGCACCTGCCGGAAGCGGTGGCTGCGCACGATCCGAGCAGGACCACGGTGATCCTGGATCCGCCGGCGATTGGCACGACTGCACGGGTAACGGATGTCCTGCTTGGAAGCCGTCCGTCGCAGATTCTCTACGTTTCCTGCAATCCGGCGACGCTGGCTCGTGACCTCGCCGCTCTTGCTGGCGGGTATGAACTCGTCGCGGTCACTCCGCTCGATATGTTCCCACAGACGGCCGAGATTGAAGCCGTCGCGGAGTTGGTTTTGCGCAACGACTAAGGTTTTGCCGGTTCCTTGGTGGCCTCCCGAATCTGGTAGCGACCGTCCTCGGTGACCTCGACGTCCGGGAGCTGCTTGGTTTCATCAAACTTGGTGTAGATCTTACCGAGATCTTCCCAGAAAGCAGTGAGACCCGGGGCAGCCTGTGCTTCCACCGTTTCAGCAGGTTTCCACTCCGGATCGTTCATGCGTGCCGGAAAGATGTGCACCGGGATCTTGCTTTTCGACTGATCGGCGAAGTCCTTGGCGAGAATGTAGAGTTCCTCGATGGCTTCGTCCCCGATTGCAAGACACCCTACCGACGCATCCTTGCCATGGATGAAGATGTCGCTTCCGGGTTTTTTGGGATCGGCGAACTTGCGGTCGGAGGTGTTTGGATAGTTCAGCCCGAGTGACAAATGGAATGAACTCCGGGGATTGAACCGGTCGATGTGATACATGCCCTCGGGGATCTGGCGGTCGCCTTCGCGCCGCTTGGGACCTAACACGCCCGAAAAAGCAGTGAGCGGATAGGTAACGAGGAGCTTCAGCGGCGTATCGTCCCCTTCACCCGCCCAGACCTCCAGTTCCTGTTCTCGTTTTATGGCCCGGAGATATAGTTTCTTGGGCGGGTAGGAGACCTCATGGTCGCTGAAGAGCTTTCTGAGCTT
>CBINJX010000813.1:0-3208 GCA_966251085.1 uncultured Verrucomicrobiales bacterium | reverse complement strand
CGGCTGCGAAGCCCCTGCCGGATTTGGAGCGGGCATTTTTGCCACTACCCCCGGCAAGGTAGTCATCAGCAACAGCAAGATCACCGGGAATACCGCTGCCATTGATGGCGGAGGGCTGTGGCTGCGCGCAGATGCGGGTGTGCAGGTAAAAAACAGCTTCATCAGCGGCAACACCGCGGCTTCTGATGGAGGAGGCATCTATGTAAGCATTACTCCCGCAGGGGCTGGTGATATCCTGATTGATCGGAGCGTTATCACGCACAACTCCGGGGGAAACGGTGGCGGCATCTGGGCGGATAATGACCGTCAGGCCGGTGGAAATACGGTGGGAAAGATCACCATCCGTGCTTCGTCTGTTTCCGGCAATAGTGCCGATCAGCAGGGTGGGGGTGTTTTCCTCAGTGACGGCCACGTAACCCTGGATCGAAATCTGATCGCCAATAACAGCGCAGTTCTCGCGGGTGGGGGCGTCAGCGTCGTCACTCTCGAGTCACTGAAGATCCGCAACTCTGAGTTGGTTAATAATCGTACTGCCGGACCGGCGAGTTTCGGCGGCGGCGGACTGTTCATCGATGGTGAAAGCGACGTGCTCATCCAGAAAACACTCATTGCGGACAACACCTCATCCAATGGGGGTGGCGGGATCCGCGCATCGCTAACCGGGTTGACGATCCAATCGTCCACGGTTTCCGGCAACAAGACGTCGGGTGGGCCCGGTGGGGGAATCATGCTCTTTGGGACGCCGTTTGTGTTCCAGTCCTCGACGCTCAGCGGCAATACCTCTTCGGCCATGGGCGGCGGACTTTACGCGTCCAACAGCGACGTGGATTTCGTCAACTCAACCGTCCGGGACAATTTCGCTGCATTCTTCGGTGGCGGCATCTCCGCCACGACCTCCGCGGGTACCGATCTTCGGGTGACGAATAGTGTGATTTCCGATAACCGCTCCGGTGAAGGAGGAGGTGGGATCAGTACCGTCGGTGACGGTGGAGTGGAGATCGCAAACAGTCGCATCCTGCGCAATACCGCCGGCTTCAGTGGCGGCGGCCTTTACCTGCGCAGCAGTTTCGAGGCGATCTCGATTGTGCGATCACTGATTGCAGAAAATACTGCCGCCGATGCTGGCGGTGGGATGGCGTTGAATGGCGTCACGACCTCTTTCGCCATCAACAATACCATCATCAGGGATAACGTTGCTGCCTCCGATGTCGGCGGTGGAGTACTTCTCTCTGGCGGGATTATAACGTTTAAGAAGAGTTCTGTAGTCGATAACATCGCCGCGACTACCGGTGGAGGCATCTGGATTGCCTCACCCGCATTCGTGGTTCTCAACGGTTCACGAGTGACCGGTAATACTGCCCCCGCTGACCCACAGATCTACGGGCCTTAGACGGCTTGAGTTCGATGCGGTGGCCACAGCACGATGCTCACCGCGGGAACCGTCACCTGGTTGAATTGCGGTATTTCCGCAGCCCCTCTACTGTCCCTTATAATGCACGCTCATCGTCCGAAAGACGTGCTTTGAATCGTGGGCAGAGTAATAGAACAACTGCAGGGCGGTGTTGTTCAGGTTCCAGCTGTAGCCGACAATCGTCTGAGTCACGGTCCCTTCCAGCTCAGTCTTCCGGATGATCTGTTGTCCCGGGCCGTAGCGTTGCTCGATCCGGCGGCGGACCTGGCCCATGAACTCGTCGTACTTGGCCTGATCCCAGTCTTCCTTCTGATACTGGAGTTCCACCTCCACCAGTTCGCCGCGTTTGAAATAGAAGATCGTCCGGCGCAGACCGGTCTGGACCAATCCCTCCACATCCCACGCCTCCCGTTCATCATCGAGGATGCGCCGCTTCACGATCCGGGCTTTTGCCCCGGTCAACAGCCGCTCGAGCCGCTGGGCTGTTTCTCCCCAGACCAAACCGAACGGCGGTTTGATCTCGGTCTCGCGGCTGTACGACTGGGCTTCGGCGGGGGTCGAGAGGAGAGATGCCGCTACCACTGCGGCCAACAAATGACGAAGGACGAATGTCGAATGACGAAAGAATGACGAAGCTCGAATGCCCAGGAATGGGCGCTCCTGCTTTCGCGACTCTTTGGAATTAGGCATTCGACATTCCTTCGACATTCGTCATTCGCACTTCGTCCTTATTATTTATCCTTCTTGGCAGTACTCTGGATGTAGATTTCGCGCAACTGCTTGAAGTCTACTTCCACCGGCGAATGGGTCATCAGATCCACACCGCGGTTGTTCTTCGGGAAGGCGATCACTTCGCGGATGCTGTCAGCGCCGCAGATCAGCATGACCAGACGGTCGAGGCCGAGTGCGAGGCCCCCATGCGGAGGAGCGCCGAAGGAGAACGCGCGAAGGAGGTGACCAAACTTGTGCTGCTGCTCCTCGGCATTGACGCCGAGCACTTCGAACAGACGCGCCTGCAGGTCGCGCTCATGGATACGGATCGAACCACCACCGAGTTCCACGCCGTTGAGAACAACGTCATAAGCGACCGCACGCACCTTGGCGTATTCGCCGGCCTCCATGAGAGCGACGTCTTCCGCCTTCGGGCGCGTGAAGGGATGGTGAACCGCGACCCACTTGTTGTCCTCGGCCGAGTAGGCGAGGAGCGGGAAATCGACGACCCAGAGGAAGTTCAGCGCATCGTTGCCTTCCGTGAGCTTGCAAAGCTCCGCGACACGGAGACGCACGCGGCCGAGTACTTCGCAGACGTTGTCCCATGCGCCTGCTCCGAAGAAGAGCACGTCGCCGGGCTGGAAATCCATCTTCTCGGCCAGCTCCTTCTTCTCGTCTTCAGTGAAGAACTTCACGATCGGTGATTCCCAGTCGGTAGTCGTGCCGCCTTCACCCTGCTGCCAGCGGATATATGCGAGACCCTTTGCGCCGAACTCGACCTTTACCCACTCTTCCCACTTCTTCAGCTGTTCCTTGGAGAAGAGCCCTGCGGAGTTCTTGGCGTTGATCGCTTTGATCACCCCACCGGTGTCGAGCACGTGGCGGAAGACCTTGAACTCGGACGAACGGAAGATATCGCTCAGCTCTGTCAACTCCACGCCGAAACGTGTATCCGGCTTGTCCGAACCGAAGCGGTTCATCGCTTCCTGATACGGCATGCGCGGGAACGGAGTCGGGATATCGATCCCCTTGGCCTCCTTGAAGATGCGCGAGAGCAGACCCTCGACGAGCGTCTCGCGGCGCACC
>CBINJX010000812.1:0-3214 GCA_966251085.1 uncultured Verrucomicrobiales bacterium | reverse complement strand
GTTGTTCAGGAGCGATCTCCTTTCCGTCGCGTAGAATCCGGAACGGAAGACGGGTGGCGTTCGGTCCACTGGGCGAAACATTCTCCCCGAGCGCAAATCCAAGGAGTTCGCTGAAGCTTGGGTTCGCATGGACCACATGGCAGTCGGGGTCCCGGGCGATTGCCAGGCCGACTGGGAGCACGTTGGTGATTGTCTCCAGCTCTGTCACACGCCGCTGAAGCTCACGATTTACCTCTTTCAGTTGCTTGTGAAACTCCTCGCGCTCGGTGACGTCCACATTGATGCCGACCATCCGTATCGGCTTCCCTTCAGGATCGTACATGAGCCGGGCGGTTCCCTCGATCCAGCGGATGTCGCCCGAGGTATGCACGATACGAAAATGGAAACTCCACTCCTGGACGTGTCTTTCCATCGCCGTGCGCATCTCTTCTTGCATGCGCCCGAGATCCTCCTGCACGAGCCGTTTGGCCCATGCGTCGATGCTCCCCTCGAACGTCCCCGGCTCGAGCCCGAAGATCCGGTGCTCCTCATCATTCCACACCAGCATCCCCGACTGCATATCCCAATCAAATACGCCGATGTGCCCGACGCGTTGTGCAAGGTCGAGCCGTTCCATGGACAGGGAAAGTGCTTCTTCGACCTGTTTTCGCTCGGTGATATCGAAGTAGATGCCGTCCCAGACCGTCATCCCGCCGGGAAGCAGCCGTGGCGCGGAACGGAGATGCACCCAGCGCCACTCGCCCGTGACATGATGCCTGAGCCGTACCACCGTATCGAAGACACAGCGTTCATGCAGGGATCGCTCCTCCGCCTGCGTCATTCGCGGGGCGTCTTCAGGGTGAACCAGGCTGTAGAGACTGTCCGGGTTCGCCAGCACCTCTTTCACTGGCACACCTGTCAGCTTTTCGAGCCCCGCACTCCAGTAAACAAACGAGCGCTCGCCACTCGGCGTGCCGAGCACCTGATAAAGTGCGCCATCGGGAAGATTGTCGCCGATTTGCCTGAGCTGCGACTCCCTTTCATCGAGACGCTGCTGCGCTCTTTTCTTTTCAGTGATGTCGATGCCCACGCCCGCGAGCTCCATGAGATTCCCCTCGCGATCGTAAAATCCTCGGCCCCGACCGACCATCCAGCGGTATTCCCCGGAGCTGTGGAGGTAACGGAACTCCACCTCGTAATCCGTCCGCAACCTCATTGCCTTTGTCACCGCGCTACTCACCCGATCCCGGTCATCAGGATACATGAGTTCGAAGAATGCCTGCTCCGTTCCCGGGAAGCTACCCGGAGCCAGCCCATAGATCTCTTCCAGCTCCGGCGACCACTCGACCTTCTCCGTCTTCAGGTCGCGCGTCCATGTCCCCATGCGCGCGCCCTTTAGCGCCATGCCGAGGCGGCGCTGGCTCCGCATCGTCAGACGCTCCTCCCGGGCAAGGGCGTTTTGCAGCTCCGCAATGCGCTGTTGAGAGCGTACTGCAATGGTGATTTCCCGCTCCGAGACGGGGAGAGTCAGCCACAGGGAATTTGGAAACAATGCCACCGTCTCCTGTGGCGGATGCGAGCTGTCCAATAGAACGATGATCGGCAGTGTCCGCAGATCCGGTGCGACTGCTGCTCCTTCCAGACTGGCGGCAGAGGTGACCAGCAGATCCGCCCGGGGAGGAACCGCGCCCCAGTCTGGCACCTGCACCGTTTCACACAGATCACCGAGATGATCGAGGATCGCATCTGGCACCGGCCCGATCACCGCGGTCCAGAAGCGACGATCGGCAGTGAGCGATCCTGGCGGTGGGGTGGCTGAGCGACTAGGCATGACTGGAGGTGACCTTAGCAGAGGTACCGGGCTCGGCCACCTGCAACATGGGCAATTACATGCAGATCCCGTGCTCGATCAAAGTTGAAACTCGGATGAGTCCGGTAATACGAGTTTTTGCCGTTCCCGGTTTCTATGACTGCGATGTTTGCGAGACAATGGCGATCTCATGTAAGGTAGACGTGTGCGCATCGTATTGTTCCTCAAGTGCTTGCACTTATTTGATCCGTCTCGGGAAGCGCCCAACGGGGTTTGGGCACGTAGTATTTAAGTGATGAAACGATCTGGAGTCGCCGAAGCTCCACACGAGAAAACTGTCCGTCCTCCGGAGCCACCCCCGTACGAACCGATCGAGAATTACGGGATGATCGGGAATCTTCGTACCGCCGCACTCATTAGCTTTGGAGGCTCGGTCGATTGGCTTTGCTGGCCGCAATTTGATTCCCCCAGTGTCTTTGGCGCGCTCATCGATCGGGAGCGAGGTGGATGCTGGTGCATCGAGCCGGTAGATCTGGAAGGAGTGCAGGGGAAACAATTTTACTGGCCGGAGACGAACGTGCTCATGACACGTTTCCTCTCACCCGATGGCGTGGCGGAGCTTCAGGATTTCATGCCGGTGGGGCTGCCGGAACCAGGGCCTCGCCAGTTCTTCCGCCGAGTGCGGGTGACGCGTGGGCACATCCGCTTCCGGATGACATGTCATCCGGCCTTTGATTATGCCCGTGCACGGCATGAGACCGAGGTGCAGGGGACGAGCGCATTCTTCCGGAGCCCGGATCTGCGGCTGACGCTAGCCTCATCCATCCCATTGCGAGTCGATGCGCACGGGGCATTTGCGGAGTTTACTCTCCAGGAAGACCAGTGCGCCACTTTCGTTCTGCGCGATGAGGATTTCCCGGGCGGCTGCACGAATTGTCCCTCCAGTGGGGAAGCCGAGGAGTTGTTCGAATCCACCGTGAAATACTGGAGGAAATGGTTGAGTGCCTGCACTTACGAAGGGCGCTGGCGCGAGATGGTCCATCGCTCTGCACTTGCCTTGAAGCTGCTCACTTTCGAGCCTACCGGTGCGATCGTGGCCGCGCCGACGTGTTCCCTGCCCGAAGAGATCGGCGGTTACAGGAATTGGGATTACCGCTACACGTGGATTCGCGACGCGGCGTTTACCCTTTATGGTCTGCTGCGCATCGGCTTCACCGGCGAGGCGGCATCGTTCATGCACTGGCTGGAGAACCGTTGCCGCGAGGCTAACCCGAAGGATGGTTTGCAGATCGTTTATGGGATCGATGGACACCGTGATCTCACAGAGATCGAGTTGACGCATCTCGACGGGTACTGCGGCTCCCGGCCGGTACGCATCGGCAATGGCGCGGCGACACAGCTCCAGCTCGATATCTACGGCGAGTT
>CBINJX010000811.1:0-3216 GCA_966251085.1 uncultured Verrucomicrobiales bacterium | reverse complement strand
TGGGATTCCGAGATTCTCGCCGACCTGAAGTATTTCGACGGCTCTGTGCAGCGAATCGATCGCGTGCCCGAGAACATCAAGCGGCTCTACAAGACCGCCTTTGAAATCGAGCCGACCTGGATCCTGCAATGTGCGGCGGTACGCCAGAAGTGGATCGACCAGGCGCAGTCAACGAACCTATTCCTTGCAGAGAACGATGCACGTCTCGCGAGCTTTATGTACCGCGAAGCATGGGAGCGTGGCCTCAAGACGACGTACTATCTCCGTACGCTGAATCGTTCGTCAATCGACTCCAGTCATCGCGAGAAGCGCCCGGCCCGCACCGAGGAGCAGCCACCGACTCCATCCGCATGTTCCATAGAGGCAATGCGGAACGGGACCGTCTGCGAGTCCTGTCAGTAATGTGAAAGTGAATAGTTGAGAGTAACGAGTTGAGAGCCACGCACCCGCAGATCAGAGCGGGTGCATATAACGGACTCTAACCTGATCACTGAGCGCTTTCACGCGCTCCAGATTGTTAGCTGCTCCCAATGAAAACAGTCGCCGCATCATCTGCGGCGACTTTTTTGTTTCGACCTGCCTCAGCTATTCCCGCTTCTCCCGCAGAAACGCGATCAGGTCGCGAACCTCATCTGGTGTGAGCGTCGCATCGAGTGCGGGCGGCATGAGTGAGACTGGTAGCGCCTCTCGGCTGATGATATCGGCGACCTTGTACTTCGTTCTCTGAGCCGTGGCATCGATCAGTGTGATCTCGGATTTGTTGTCCTCGAAGAGATCGATCCCGAGACCTTCTTTGCCGTCGCGGGTTTTCACATGCCATTGAGCATAGGTGGGACCGATGTCCTTGCTGGGCTCCCGGATCGCGATCAGTAATTCCTCTGGAGTAAAGCGTCCGAGATTTGTGAGATCCGGTCCAACGGCAATGCCGCGTCCTTCCACGGTATGACAGGTGAAACAGCGGGGACCATTCGGATGGAAGAAAATGCGACGGCCTGCAGCGGGGTCTCCTGCTTTGGTCAGGAGGGCGTCGTCTCGATTTCCGCCAAGCTCCGGCAGAGCGGTTCCAAGCGCACGCTTCGCGAGGCGTGAAATCTCAGGAGTCGGGCTGCTCTCGGCTTCTTTCAGGATCTGTTGAGTAGCCGGTTGCTGTGCAGATAGGGCGAGGCCGGCGATTGCTTCAGCACGCAGGGAGTTGGATGCCTTTTCATCCGTGGCGATCCGGCGCAGCTCAGCCTGTGCGGAATCATCGGTGCGCGAGGCGAGGATGCGGACTGCTTCAATGCGGATCGCGTCGCTTTGCTCATTGAGCAGCGTCTTCAGCTTTTCGGTGTTCAGCTTTGCGTAGTTCGTGGGGAGGAGGCGAAGGGCGAGTGCGCGAAGCTCCGGGGCGCGATTGGAATCGAGAGCGACCTTGGCAGTCTCCTCGACCGTGGCTTTCGAATCCGGTTTGCCACTCGTGAGCATCTGCAGTGCGGCGAGGTATGCATGGAATGTTGCGCGGGTGGGTTGATCCTCCAGAACCATGTCCAGCTTCGGTTGAAACTCCTTCAATCCTTCTTCGCTGATCCATTGGAGGGCTGCACGGCGGATCGTTCCATCGGAATCCTTGAGCCATTGTGGCAGAAATCTTTTTCCCTCGGGCTCGCGGCTGCGACGGAAGGCCAGCAGAACTCCCAGGCGGAGACGCGGATCAGTGTCGCTAATGTGCTCATCCCGCCATTCTTTCCCTGCCGGGGTGGCTAACGAACGGATTGCACGATGGACCATTACGGGGTCCGCTATTCCGGATTTTTCTGCGAAGACCCAGTCCAGACGGCCGGTTAATGCCTTCGAGAATATTTCCGGAGTAATATGAGTATCCACATCGCGACCCGCTGCTTCAGATAGTGCGAAACTATCCCGGGCATTGGAAACTTCTCCCTCTGCGGCTGTACGCATCGGTGCCGCGGGTGGTGTGAAGTGATTTTCAGGCGTCTTGCTTCGAATTCTCCAGACCCGCCCCTTGCCATGGAGTTCGTACGTGCCGTGCGCCCAGTCGCTGACAAGAAGCGAGCCGTCAGGCATCTGCGCTATTCCGGTGGGACGGAAGTCATCGCCGCGGATGAGCCATTCTGCTTTGGATGCAAACGACAAACCGTTGGACTTAAGTTGGAAGCGCTGCAATCCGCGGTCGGTCCATGTCGCGCCAATCAGGCTTCCATCGTAGTCTGCGGGCATTCCCCCTTTTTCGGACCAAGCATATCCCAGTATTCCACACGGGGCTTCACCTGTAAGGCAGACGGGCGGAATCGTACCGGGAATCTGGCCAAACCAGGAGATAAATGGATGATCAATGGTCCGGCCGTAACGAAACCGATATCCATAATCTCCGCCCTTCACGACATGGAGAAGACGGCACAGTGATCCGCCGCTGGGATCGTTATCCAAGGCAAAAAGGTGATTCCCTTGGAAGGTCAGCCCAAACGGGTTCCAGACACCGAGCGCCCACCATTCCAACCCTGAGCCATCAAGATTCATCCGAAAGATGCCACCCTCGTCTGAGCCATGCAGTTCGGTGCCATCACTCCCGCGCAGCACCCAAGGCGCGCCAAAATTCTCTCCGAGCCCGACGTAAATCTTATCACGATGTTGGGCGATTCCGGAGAGACCGTTGTGCGGGTAGTTAGATTTTGTCTCGAGTTTCAGCAAGGTCTTCCGCTCTCCGGCCTTTCCGCCGCTGTCCGTGATCCGAAAAACCTCCGAGCGGGTGGACACCACCACATCGTGGCTCGGGAGGAGTTTCAGCATTCCCATTCCATCACGGAATCCATCAGCCCAAGGCGTAATCTTCCTTGCACGCCCATCCTGACCAAAATCCTCCATCAGCAGAATGCGGTCTGTCGGATGCCCGTCGTAGTTCTTCGGGCGGAAATGGGTGTTGTTTTCCAACACCCAGACGCGTCCATGATCATCGCTCGCAATTGCGGTTGGCGTACGGACATCCGGTTCCATCGCGACGAGTTCAACCGTGAGCCGGTCGTCCATCACTTTGGGCGGTTCCGGTGTCTGCGCGAAGAGCAGGGAAGGTGTGACGAGGAGGGAAACAAGCAGAGGCCTGAGGGGGAGCTGCATGGCGACTGATCTGCACCAAGACGCTGTCGAGAGCCAGCGTTCTTGCGCAGCGCGCAGCCGGCTGCCGGAAGGGTTGCGGCCAACGCCTCCTCTGAAAGTGAAGAG
>CBINJX010000810.1:0-3218 GCA_966251085.1 uncultured Verrucomicrobiales bacterium | reverse complement strand
GGCAAATGGAATCGCTTCCCATAACTGCCCCCGTGTACGGAGCACGGCAACAAGATCCCTGAGTCGCTGAGCGACTTCCGGGTGATCTTTGCCGAAGCGTTGTTCATCGATCTGGAGTGCCCAGCGAAAGTAGGGATCCGCTTCAGCCGCCCGTCCATTGTCCTGCAGCCATCGCGCATAGATCTGGGTGAGTGAAGCGGCGTGCAACTCGATGGGATGTCCATGCGCCTGTTCGAGCAGTGTTCGGCAATGCGGAACAAGAGCCTCGCGCAGAGGCACAGTGCCTCCCTGCGCCCGGCGCAGTGCGGCATCGACGTTCGACAAGGCTGCGCTGAGCCCGGCGGTATATTCATCCGCGCTGATGAGATCCCTCACCGTTTCGCAGATCCTCCGGTGCAGCGAAATCGCCCTGCTCGCATCTCCGTCCGTACCGATGAGAGCCATTGCATTCAGGCGCATCAGCGATACCCGGATTTGAGCCCAATCGCCCCGCTGTTCGAAGATCGCAAGAGGAATGGAAGCAGGCTCCGGTGCCAGACAGACAATCTGATTCAACAACGCGCGGGTGAAACTATCCAGTCTCCCAAGCGCACGTTCGATCAGTTGGGGGAAGCCGAATGTCATCGGCGGTATCATCGCAGGCACGCCTCCGCGTGCGCTATCCGTGAGTACACTGATAAATTCCGCGGGTGTCTGCTTTACGTCGAGTAGATAGGCCGAGAGGACCTCCAGAGTAAGCGGGAGGCGTCCCAAGGCCTCGGCTAACCGGTCTGCTGCAGTCGCCTCGGTGCGGGTGTGTGGCTTTCCTGGCATCCCCCGTTCGAGCAGATACTCATAAGCCGTTTCCGGGCCCCACGGTCCAACTGCAATTGCACGCCCATCCTCCCAGTGACGAATCCGGCTGGTAACGAGCACAGTCCCCTTGCCCAGCTGCAGCAGCAACGCCTTCACACGGATCCAATTGGCGGCATTTTCGACTCCGTCCAGAATGAGAAGCCAGCGGCCGGCATTCTCCTCGCGTCGGAACCAATCGAGAACTGCGTCCAGTCTTGTCCGGTGTCCCGCGACTTCATCCGGTAACAATCCCAGTGCATCGCTCCGAGCCAATGCGGCCAGCGCCAGTTCGAGATCCGCACGCGGCCCACCAGGGAGTCCGATGACGTACGAGAATCGGCCTTCATCATAGAGCTGCCATCCGAGTTCCACGGCGAGTGTCGAGCGCCCGGTACCCGCTGGAACCAGATCATCGCCCGGGAGATGAAGAATAATGGTCCCGCCCCGTTCAACTTCCGAGCGAACCGTTTCGAGCAATTGACGTCGGCCAAAGAGGCGCTCTCCAAGCGGTTTACGTTGCAGCCGGAGAAGTTGGCGTCGGACCATGATCCGCTGGCGTAGTGCCCGGATCTGGCGGGCAAGATCCTCCGCATCGACAAACGATTGGCACCCTTCCCCGCTCCGCTCCAGCGCCGCCCGGTGTTCCTGCTGAAGCAAACGCCGCTCCTCGCTCTCGGGAGGCATGGATACAACCGGAGTCTCCTGGGCTGTGAGAAAACAATACGTCGGTTTTCCTAGCGAACGTGCCACATCGAGTTCGTCTTGTGCAAATGATCGCGCCGGTGCGCCTAGCGTACGGTCGGCAGGTTCCAGCCCATATTGCCGTCCGGCCAGATGAATCACTGCCTCGCAACGCTGGATCGCCTGATAAAGAACTCCCTGCAGCGGACCGTACGCGACCGTGTAATCGGTGTGCTCCACGACTCGCGCCCCCATCTCACGCAGAACCTTTCGGACGACCTCTCGATAGGCATCCAGTTCGACGGGCGTTGCTGAAAGAAAAACCTCTGGGCGGAAAACCATTGCGTGAAGATGACCATCCGCGCGCGACTTGTCAGGTCACTAGTTAGGGCTCGTTTGAAATCCAGATGCGATTCGGCCCAATGGTTTTGGAAAAAAAAGAAAGCCCTGCCGAAGCAGGGCTTTCGAAATGTCTGACTCCTTGCGGAACGCTTACACGTGCCGGCGCCGCTTGACGTGCAGCTGCGCGAGCGACTTCTGCAGCGCTGCCTGAACGGCCGCGACTTCTTCGTCGCCGAGGTTCCCCTCTGCAAGGCGCTCCTGAGCACGCTTCACTGCGGCCTCCACCAGAGATTCATCAATCTGCTGCGCCTCGATGGCCATGTCGGTGAGCACGTTGACGCGGGACTGGGTGATCTCGACGAATCCTTCACCCACGGCGAGGTGCTGTACCTCACGTCCTTTGGTCACGACGAGTTCGCCGGGCGCAATCTGTGTCATCAGCGGAACGTGCATTGGATAAATGCCCATCTCGCCTTCGACGCCCGGGAGAACGACGAGATCCACATCGTCGCTATACACGCTCTTCTCAGGAGTGACGATCTCTAGTCTAAGTGTAGCCATCTGGAAAGTTGAGGGTTGAGGGTTGAGAGTTGAGGGAAGCTGAATTCCAGGGCTCGGTGTAGAGTGCCGGGGATGATTTCCCGGCACTCAGGTAGAAACTCTCAACTCACTGCCCGCGGCAACTAGCCGCGAACCATATCGATGCCGCCCTTCATGTAGAAGTTACCCTCGGGCACGTCGTCGTGCTTGCCCTCGAGAATCTCCTTGAAGCCGCGGACGGTCTCGGCGCGGGAAACCAGTGCACCCGGGGTGCCTGTGAAGATTTCCGCAACGTGGAACGGCTGCGAGAGGAAACGCTGGATCTTACGAGCACGGAAGACCGTCAGCTTATCCTCAGGCGAAAGCTCGTCCATGCCGAGAATCGCGATGATGTCCTGCAGGTCCTTGTAGCGCTGCAGAACGCGCTGCACACCACGGGCAACTGCGTAGTGCTCCTCGCCGACGATTTCTGGCGCGAGCGCCTTTGAGGTCGAAGCGAGAGGATCCACCGCAGGGTAAATACCGAGCTCAGCGATCGAACGCTCGAGAACGATCGTCGAATCGAGGTGAGCAAAGGTGTTCGCCGGAGCCGGGTCGGTGAGGTCGTCCGCAGGGACGTACACCGCCTGGAAGCTCGTGACCGAACCCTTGGTGGTCGATGTGATGCGCTCCTGGAGCTGGCCCATCTCCGCAGCGAGTGTGGGCTGGTAACCCACCGCCGACGGCGTACGGCCGAGGAGAGCGGACACCTCGGAACCGGCCTGCGAGAAGCGGAAGATGTTATCGATGAAGAGCAACACGTCCTGGTTCTTCTCGTCACG
>CBINJX010000809.1:0-3228 GCA_966251085.1 uncultured Verrucomicrobiales bacterium | reverse complement strand
AACCCCGGACAAGCCGGACATCTCGGTCGTCAACTACGACTTCGACAACACCGTCTCCACGTTCATGAATCTGCGCGTAGCAAACATCCAGGCGTGCTATGAGAAGTGGCGCTCCAAAGGGGCCGAGTTTGTGACACCGCCGATCGATCGCGGTGCTGAGATTCGCTGTTACATGCGCGACCCGGATGGCTACCTGATAGAAGTCGGTCAGTCAACGGGATTGCGCACCGGGAAACTCGCAAAGAAGCGGCCCGAGGATCTGCCCGGCTAGTCACCAGCTTTTGCACGGGTTGGGGCCAACCAAAATGCGACGTTCCTGACGTATGTCTTGATGTCGTCGAGTTTTTCGGGCTCGCGCTTAATCTGATCCCCAGAAGGTTCCAAGAGGAAGCTCGGGCATCCTTTGGCTGTGTCCCAGTTGTAATCAACGAAGTGATGAAAACTTGACTCCGCAATCGCGCGCCCGAGCATATTACCGTGACTGTCGCGTGCGTGCTCGAAAGCGACCATCAGATTAAAGCGTCTGCCGGTGACCTGACTCGTCCCCGTAGCGAGCACGTCTGCATGGCCTTCTCCTTCTGGTACTCCGACCGCTCCTTCATGTGGATGCGCAGGAAAATATTCAATTACGCCCGAAGCATTTTTCGGATTCTGCAATACCTCGTGAACGGGAGCGATCGGGTTGACTCTTTGATAGTTACCATTGCTGCCCGAATGATAATTGGGCCAGGAGATGTTTTTGGTATCCTGGTCGTCGCGCACGTGCCGCGATTCATCCGGATCAGGATGCCGGCTGTGAAAGAAGTGAGCACGTCCGACTCCTCCCAGAGTGCAAAGCGATGAACCGAGATCCTGATGATCGCGAGTCGCCAGAATGCCGCCCCCTTTTTGACGAAAGCGAGTGATACCTTGACAGTCTGCAAGGCTGAGACCATCGCCAACATCAACAGCGAACAGCCACAGTTCATTGAATTCAGTCGTATCCAGCGTGCTCAATATCGGATCATTGCCCTCGGCGTCAGTGATACGGCTTCGCGCCGTTACCTCAAATGCGGGTTTTCCTCCATCGTTCGTGACCGAAGCCAGATGCTCACGTAGTAACGAGAACCTGTTGATGTTCCAGTCATCTTCGATTGCTGGAATGGTAGTCTGCAGCAAGATGCGTATCGGATTGTTCATAAATTTGTACTCAGGATGCCTGCGCAGCTTGCGCTGGTAAATCTGCGGTCCCGTTTCCTGGTCCAGGAAAGTTGCAATGATATACCGCCAGATTTATCAACGCGAAACTTTCCTGACTGTTTTCTTAACCTTGAGAGCTAAAGCTTCTCGACATCTTTGGAGTGGTGCATGAGTGAACCCAAAATAGTGGTGGCGCATCGCGAGCACCTGTGGTGGCTGCTCGCCGAGGCTGCGCAGCTCGAACACATGATCATGTGTCAGTACCTCTTCGCGGAGTTCAGCCTAAAGAACGGAACCAGCGATGGCTTGACCGGTGAGCAGGCCGAGGCGGTTACGCGGTGGCGCGAGACGCTCAGCGGCATCGCGGTGGATGAGATGCTGCATCTGGCGCTGGTGGCCAACCTGATGACGGCGATCGGCGCAGCCCCAACCTTCGGCCGGCCCAACTTCCCGCAGCGGTCCGGGTACTTTCCCTCTGGAGTGCAGATGGACCTGCTGCCATTCGGGGAACAGGCGTTGCGCCACTTCCTCTTCCTCGAGCGTCCCGAGGGCATGGAGCTCCAGGACGCTCAGGGCTTCGTGCCGGTCGCTCCGCCGCGCGAGCTGGTCCAAGCCGATGAAGCGCTGCCTCGCGGGCAGGAGTTCACCACCATCGGCCACCTGTACCGGGGCATCGCCGATGGACTGCGCGGCCTGATCGCCAGAGTGGGAGAGCGGGCGGTATTCGTCGGATCGCCTCGCGCCCAGGCTACCCCGGAGATGCTCTACTGGCCACAGCTCATCGCGGTCACCGATCTGGCGTCGGCGCTGGCAGCTGTCGAGGAAATTATCGAACAGGGGGAGGGTGCGCGTGGAGACTGGCGCACGGCGCACTACGGCAAGTTCCTCACCATGTGGCAGGAATACAACGATCTGCGGCAGCGTAATCCGTCGTTTGAGCCTGCCCGCCCGGTGCTGCCTGTCTACACCCGCCAGCCCTTCGATATCGCTGCGCCCCAGCCCATCATCACCGATCCGCTGACTCACCGGATAGCCGAACTGGCGGCGATGGCGTACGAACTGGTCCAACTGCTGCTGACCCGGTTCTTCACCCACACCGACGAGACGGAACAGCAACTGTCCACGCTCATCGGCGCGGCGATCAGTATGATGGGCGGAGTGCTGCGGCCGCTGGCGACCACGCTCACCACCCTACCCGCCGGACCGCCTCATCAAGGCAGCACGGCAGGGTTCACCTTCGAGGTCTTCTACGCCCTGGGCAACATGGTTCCATGGCGCGAAGCTGCATGGGCCCTGCTCCACGAACGAATGGCGCTCCTCACACAACGGTGCGCCGAGATCTCCGACGGCGCTCCTGAGGCCGTGCACCAGGCCCACCAGCGCGCGGGCACGATCGCCGCCACCATTGCCGCCCACGTACCCGCGGACCTCCGCCCACCCCCTATTATCTCCACCTGATCTGCAAGCAAGCTCATCAGCGTGGATTCAGAAACGTGCCCTCGCTAAGTTCTTCAAACGCCCGTTGAAGTTGCTCCTGCGTGTTCATGACGATTGGACCATACCATGCCACCGGTTCCTTGAGTGGCTCGCCTGAGACGAGTAAGAACCGAATGCCATCGTCTCCCGCTTGAACGACAACCTCATCACCGGCGTCGAACAGGACAAGGGAACGATCGTCAGCTTCGGATGGAGGTGCGGTGTCTAACCATTTCACGCTTTCAGTCGGTACGGAGAGTGGTGCCGACGCATTGCAGAACTTCCCAGCACCGGCGAAGACGTAAGCAAACGCGTTTCGAGCCGTGGCTATTGGCAGCGTCTTCCTTTTTCCCGGCGGCACCGAGACGTCAAGATACATTGGGTCTGCGGCGATCCCATCCACCGGCCCCTTCGTGCCCCAAAAATTGCCGCAGATGATTCGTGCTTGTGTTCCATCGTCATCAGTTATCAACGGAATGTCAGCCGCTTTCACTTCCTGATAACGTGGTGTGGTCATCTTTAATGCCGCTGGGAGATTGGCCCACAGTTGAAACCCGTGCATCCTTCCGGCTG
>CBINJX010000808.1:0-3228 GCA_966251085.1 uncultured Verrucomicrobiales bacterium | reverse complement strand
GGCGCCGGAAGATTCGGAAGACCTCCTCCTGCTGCTTTTCCCGGATACCGATGCCGTTGTCGCGCACGTAATAAACCGTCCGCATCCGGTCATCGGCGAGCGATTCCTGACGCGAGCCGACCTCCACGAGCTTCTGCTCGGAGGTGTTGTACTTGATGGCGTTGGAGATCAGGTTGGTGAAAACTTCAGTGAGGAGTTTAGGGTCGCCGGCGGCCGGCGGCAGCGGTGGCTGTACTTTTACGATTGCGCCGCTCTCCCGGATGCGCATTTGCAGCAGTTCAATAGCATCCGCGACTACCAGCTCCATATTGGCGACCTGATTGCGCATCCGCTTGCGGCCGACACGGGAGAAATGCAGGAGTGCTTCGAGCATCTCCTGCAGGCGCCCGCTCAGGTCGCTGATGGTCTGCACGCGCTCGCGGCATTCCGGTTCCATGCGAGCGCCAAAATCCTCGAGAAGCCAATGGCTGTAGTTGAATATTCCGCGCAGAGGTTCCTTCAAGTCATGGGAAGCGATGTAAGCAAAGGAATCGAGGTCGTGATTCTTTCGCTCCAGCTCTTCGTTGAGCATCCGGAGCCGATCGTAGCGTTTCAGGATGGTTGCATTGATCGCGCTTCGTAACTCCAGGGCCGCGGCCTGCTCCGCCTCCGTCCAAGGCAGAGACCGGCCAGTGACGACTTCTTTCCAGGCATCAAACGACTTGCGCGGGTGAATCCGGAAACTGCCTTCCTCGGCAGCTTTCGTGGGATTGCCTGCCCAGCTCACCGTGGAGACGACCTCCGGACGAAACCAGAGCACGTAGTCTGTCTGCAGTTCCGAGAGCGCGACCGAGAGCAGACCGCTCGCTTTTTCCCGGAAATGTTCCCCATCCGGATACCACTGGCTCAGGTTATCCGTTTGGAAAACTCCCTCCGATTTCTCCGCGCGCAGCTTTTCGACCATTCGCAGCACATGGTCACGAGGTGGCGTAGGCCCGAGGAGATGAATTTCGTCGCTGAGGCAAATCGCCGCGGAACTCGCCTGCATGAAGGAAAGAAGCTCTGGCGTGTAGTTCAGCAGGGCATCGACGAACTGATCTTCATTAGCCAGGTGCTCGAAGAAACGGAGCTGGACCGCACGGGCTTCCAGCCGCGCCGCCTGACGCTCTGCGTTCTCCTTGTTCGTGATCTCCGCGGACATGAGCTGCCCGACCAGCTGGCAGGCAGCGCGCCGCACAGAGGAAATCCTTCGTGGGGTCCGATGATGACAAGCAATCAGCCCCCAGAGCTGACCTTCCCGGATCAGCGAAATACTCATCGAAGCAGCCACCCCCATGTTGCGCAGATACTCGAGATGCACTGGCGAGACGCTTCGCAAGAAGCTGTTGCTCAGGTCCAGTGGATAGCCTGTGTGCGGATTGTTGACCGGCACGAGCGGCACTGGCTGATAATCCGCATCGACGATCAGCCGCAGCCAGTTCCGGAGATAAAGCTGGCGAGCCTGCTCAGGAATGTCGCTCGCCGGGTAATGTAATCCCAGATAGGGATCCATCTCGGGCTGCTTGACCTCCGCCACGACCTCCCCATTCCAGTCGCGGTCAAACTGATAAATCATTACCCGGTCAAAACCGGTGATCTCCGCCACTGCTTTCGCTGCCACAGTGCAAAGAGAGGAGAGATCCGGAGAACGCTGGAGCGTTGCAATCGTGCGGGCGAGGCGATGCTGCACTTGACTCCAGACTGCCGGGTCTTCCGCCTGGGGTTCGATCTCCAGGATTGCGAAGTCCCCGCTGCGATGGACCACGCCATCATAAGACGTTTCGTGATACCGCAGAGTGACTGGTACATCGGTCTCTCCATCCTTCATCGCCATTTCCACCGCTGAAGCCTGAGCCTCACCCAAGCACTCTGACAGAGGCCGGCCGAGGCACTGATCCGGCTCACGTCCAAGCATCCCCGTGCTGTTTGCGCTCACCTGGAGTACGGTGTGATCACTTGTCCGGAAGCAGACGAGTATCCCGTGCGGCTGGATTGCCCCCGGAATATGAATGGGTTCCCGGGCGCAGGCTTGGAGATCCAGCGGAGTCGGAGTGGTGGACATCTATTACGGAACTGTAGGGAACGAGCTTTCAGACAAGCGCGTTGAATGATGGCTCACGCTGTCAAATGGGATGGTATTCAGCTGGGGCTTACTGCGACGAGAGGCTCACCTCATCCACTGACGAAAACAAAGAAATGTCTCCCTGGCTGCCCGGATGATCTCTTCTTCGCTATGGGGGCACTCGGCGGAGAACTGCTCGAGACTGGCACAGAACTCCTTCCATCGGGGGCCGACCTCCGCGCCGTAGCTCTGGAAAAAGCGCCTCGGGAACCCTGTGGCCGGACCGTCATCGAGCAGCCGGGCGATATGACGGCCACCCAGGGTGGAACCCTCGACTACGTACGCGCACCCGAATCCCTGGGCCAGTGTCCGCATTTCCGGAAGGTGCACACACAGCGGCAGTTGCTGAATGTCTTCGCGCGCAAGACCAAGCGATTCCAGATCTTCCTGCAGCCACGGAGACTTCAGCCGTAGCCGCGGATGGTAATTAGTCGCTTCCCATCCCGTCAGTCCACTGATCCTGTCCTCAAAAGGGAGGTGAAACCCGTGAAACCGCTCCAGGAGACGACGGTAATTCTCCGGTGTTCGAGTCGCCTCTTCAATTTGCACCTCGTCCTCGAGAGCTTGGTGATCGGCGGAAGTGTGGGCGCGGAGTTGTTCCAAGATCATGGGCAGCAGAGCAATCTACCCTTATCGTCGCCCAAGAGGCGAGTGGGTGCGAGACCTGATGCGATTCTGCGCATCTGATGTGAAAACAAACGACAACTTGCGCCTTGTCCGACCCTGTCCCGCTGTTACGGTTCCCGCCCACTGACGCATTCAATGGCTCCCAACGGTTACCTCGCCTTGGTGCTGCACGCGCACCTGCCCTACGTGCGACACCCCGAATACGCCGAGTTCCTCGAAGAAGACTGGCTCTACGAGGCTATTACCGAGACGTATGTCCCTCTTCTGGAAGTGCTGTATGCGCTGGTGGAGGACGGGGTGGATTTCCATCTCACGATGTCGCTCACCCCGCCGCTCTGTCACATGCTGCGGGATCCACTGCTGCAGGAACGGTATGCACGGTATCTCGATCGCTCGATCGAACTGGCCCACTGCGAGATCAAGCGCACCAAGGGGCAGGGGCAGGCTGAGGAGATCGCACG
>CBINJX010000807.1:0-3231 GCA_966251085.1 uncultured Verrucomicrobiales bacterium | reverse complement strand
CAGCAGGCCAAAGGCCGCTGGGGAAAAGGCAACGTTTACGAACCACCGAACCGCGACTGGTCCTTCGACGTGAATTTCCGGACGACTCCACCGCCGGGAACTCTTTTCACCACAACTTACAAGAAGCAAAGATGGTATCTCGAATAGCCGTTGGCCTCCTACTGGCGCTCACCTTGAATGCATCGGCGGAATTGGATCTTACGCCTCTTGTCCAGATCTCCGAACTGGAAGGCATCAAGGAGGAGATCACCGCTTTCCGTAACGGCACCGAACGGGTGACATGGCACTCACCACATGGCTGGCGCATTTCCGGTGAACCCGCGCGGACCATTCTTGCTCCCCCGGATGCCACACAGGCGGAAGCCCGGGTAGAGCTTGCAGGTCCACCTTCCCCGGCAGCTTTCGACGACACCTTCGCCAGGAATCTGAAAAAAGAGCTGATATCATCACTGCCGCGCGAAGTCACCAACATCGAATGGGCGGAGGACGAGCCAAGTCCACTACTCATAAACGGGCATCCGACCTACAAGGTCACTTTTTCGTACACGCTGGCCGCCCAGCGTTTTACGATGACCCTTTGGGTGTGCAACTTCGCCAAGCAGCAGATCCGGTTTCGCCTGACGGCACGCGCGGGCGAGTTCTCCAAACTTCAGGAAATTTTCCGCCAGAGTCTATATACCTGGCAGGGTCTGGAGTGAGGGAGAGAAAGTGCTCAGTGCTCAGTGCTCAGTGCTCAGTACTCAGAAGTCAGTAATTACTTCACGCTCGGCTACTTGCACCCGTTTCGATCTGCCGGTGCGCGGATCTCCCCTCCCCTCAACTATTTACTTTCAGACAAGCCAAGCGATAGTACTAGACGTATGAGCGAAGCCAATGAGCACCTTTCCGAGCGCGCCCGCAAAGCGGCGAAGATTATCGAGGCGCCGGAAAATTTCAAAGTGTGCGAAGGCTGCGAATCGATCGTAGCAGCCCGGGTGGCCACGTGCCCGAACTGCAACGGCTATCGTTTCGACGAAAACCCCGCAGCGGTGGTAGAGCAGGCGAAACTGCTGGGCAGCCGTGAACAGCAGAGTGTGATAGCAGAGGATCTGGAGTAGGTTCCCGCCGTTGTGGTCATGGTGGCGTGGCCAAGGCCATAGAGGATCCGGTATACTTCGGCAGCAGTCGCTGCGCGAAAGAGCAGAGGCTTGGTGATTCTGGATTTTGGGCGAACCAAAATCACTCGCCCTCAAAAGCCCCGGAGAGCAGGTTCAGCATTTTCTCCCCTGCCCTTCAAGGGGCTCCCCCCGACCGGTATTGGATGTCCCGGCTCCGAACCCATGGAAGGAAAGGAACCTCCGGTAAACAACAGTCGCCTCCTTCGAAGCCATGAGCGACATGCGAGATACGGGCCATGAAAAAGGATGCCAATTCCGATTCTATGCCAGCGAGTAGTCGCGGGAATTCGGTGCGAAAAGATAGATCGGTCCTTTTTCTCGGATTTCACCCTCTGCATCCGAGAGAATATGGACCTGGAAAACAAGAGCACAGCAGAACTGAATTGCTTTAATCGGAATGCAGTGCTCATGGTGCTGCGCGGTTGTTCCTGACAACCTAATAGAAAATTGCAATAGGGTAATATCCCCGGGAGGAATCGAGCTTTTCCGCAGAGATAAAAAGTTTCCTCCCCGGGCATACATCCCGCTACTGCCTTCTCCCATGATCAACCTGTTGTCGGATACTTTCCGCGCACCAGAACTCGCGATCGATCTCGGAACGGCGGCGACTCGTGTCGCTCATCGCTCCGGTCTCACGCACGTCCAACCGTCGCTCTTTGGCGGACGCCGGGCGCTCGCGGGAGGTATTGTGATCGACCCAGAAGCCACCATCGAGCTTCTCCGCCCGATGTTGATGGACAAAAACCGTCGCTTCGGCCGCGTGCGTCCTCACGCCGTAGCCTGCACCCCCACCGATGTCACTCCTCAGGAGCGCGAAGTCATTGCAGATTGCGTGACACGAGCGGGCGCCGGGTCGGTCACCTTCGTGCCGGAGCCAGTGGCTGCGGCTGTTGGCGCCGGCATCGATATCGGTTCCGGCAGGAATACTTTCCTGGTGGATGTCGGGGAAGGGGTAACCGATTGCGCAATTATTCAAAGCGGGCGTGTGATTCAGTCACTGACTGTGAGGGTCGGCTGCAGGGATCTTCGTAAGCGGCTCAAACAATGCGCGCGTAAACTTGCACATTTGGAACTTTCTGAAGCGGAAGCGGAACGCCTCCTGCGGTCCTCCGGCGTACAAGCTTCTGCTCCAGGCAAAGACAGCTGCACTGGCTTGCGTTGCGGGCGGGTCCGGGAAGAGCGCATCCCTCGGCGAGCACTCCACGATGCAATGCGTCCTGTTCTCACCGAGATGCTGGATACCATCTCCGCCCTCCTGCGTGATCTGCCGCCCTCAGTCGCCGTCGAAGTGATTGAGGATGGCATATTCCTGAGTGGCGGCGGTGCGCTGCTACAGGGAATCCGCGAGCATATTGCCGCAGGCACCCGCATGGATGTCCACGTGGTGCGAGACCCGCTGAGCTCCGTGGTTCAGGGAGCTGTGGCGATGCTGCCGTTCCTGAATGAGTGCCGATTAAAGCGATAACGATACAGCGAGGTACCGAAACCGGCGGCACAGCGGGACACGAGTTTTTGGAAAGGCTGAGCCGCCTTGGCTAGGATGACACTGGCGCTGTTTGTGCACACGTCATCGGGTGCTGCTCCGATGAGTGGATGTGAGTACCGCTAGCACAAACTCTTCTCTCCCCTCTTTTCTTCTGGGTGCTGCGGCGGGAGCGGCCGCCGGTGTGATCGTCAGTGGCAACTTCTTCACGGAAGGAAAGAAAATCACACAGCTGATCCGAGCGCCCTACGCGGTGGGCGACGATGCGTTCATCCGCGCGATGAGCCATCTGCTCGGCCCGCCGCTCGTGGACGGAAACAAAGTCAGCGCACTGCACAATGGAGCCGAGATATTTCCGGCGATGCTCGGTGCAATCAGAAATGCGGAGAAGACGATCTGTTTTGAGAATTTCGTCTGGTGGCACGGACGGATCTCCCGACAATTCGCTGAGGCGCTCTCGGAACGTGCACGGGCAGGTGTAAGGGTACACCTGCTTCAAGATGCAATGGGATGCGATGAAGTGCGTGGTTCGGATATCCGGATGATGCGCGAGGCGGGCGTGGACATTGAGATGTACCGCTTCATTCACCT
>CBINJX010000806.1:0-3242 GCA_966251085.1 uncultured Verrucomicrobiales bacterium | reverse complement strand
CACTCCTGAAAGTGAAGCATCCGCCCTGCCGAACACTATTGGCTGGAAGCATGCCCCTCTCTGATCACTCCTCCGCTGTCACAAAGGGATTGGTCCGCTTCTCGATTCCCACCTTCGTCGCCGGGCCATGTCCCGGGAGGACGGTGACATCGTCCGGAAGCCGATAAACCTTCTCCCGGATGCCCCGGAAAAGGAGCTCTCCATCCCCGCCGGGCAGATCCCAGCGGCCTACGCCTCCGGCAAAAAGGACGTCACCTCCGAAAAGAATACCCGCCTCCTTTGCCAGAAAACAGAGCGAGCCCGGGCAATGTCCGGGCACGAGCAGTACCTGGAAATCGAGCCCCTCGATTACCGCCGATTCCGCCTCATCCTGTAGTTGCAGGCACTCCGGGGGGAGGGGATTGATCTCCCAGCCGAGGCCAAACTTCTTAAAGAAATCTCGCTCTGTCACCAGCGGCACCGTATCGGGGTGGCAGATCACCTGACATCCATGGATCTGCTGAATCTCCGCCGCATCCCAAGTGTGATCGATATGTCCATGGGTCAGCAGGAGCTGCTTTACCTTGTGCCCTCGGGCAGCCAGCCACACCGCCGCTTCCTGCGGAGCATCGATCAGGATCCCTTGGTCCGGGAGAAAGAAACAGTTGGTGTCGAAGATTCCGCCGGTGAAGCTATCGATGTTCATTTCGTGAAAATCAGGCAAAGTTGTCGGCGAAAAGAGGGATGTCGAGGAGTGAGCAAGCGTACACGGGAATTCCAGCTGACAATTGAACGGCGCCAGCGCAAGCCCGGTCTTACTGCTCCACTCGATTCTTTCTCCAACCAAGTTTGCGCTTTGGGCGTTTTCTGCCACTGTGAAATACCTCTGCGCTAAATCCGCGTTTCCGATGAAGTCGCTTAGTTTTCTCCGTCTCCCCCTAGCATCCCTGTTTATCTTCAGCCTCGTCGGTATTGCGGCCGATGCGCCTGACCCGGGCCAGATCCAGATTTCGGTTGGACGGCTGCTCGAGCAAGGCCACTACAGCCGTAAGAAGCTCGACGACCGCGTCTCCCGCGAGCTGCTGAAGAACTACATCGACGCCCTCGATTACAACCGGCTCTTCTTCACGAAGAAGGACGTCGATACCTTTACCGCGAAATACGCGACCACGCTGGACGACGATATCCTGCTCGGAAACCCGGATCCGGCATACAAGATTTACGATCTCTACAAAAAGCGCGTCACCGACCGTGTGGAGAAGGTGAAGGAGTTGCTCAAGCAGAAGTACGAGTTCAACAGCGACCGTGCTCTGGAGATCAATCGCCAGAAGGCTGAGTTTCCGAAGGACGAAGCCGAGGCGGATCGCCTGTGGCGTGACCGTGTCGAGGGCGAATTGCTCCAGGAAAAGCTCGGCAAGTCCGACAAGGAACCGGTAGAGCGCCTCACCAAGCGGTACGAGCAGCTGCTCCGCAATCTCAATGAGCAGACCAGGGAAGATGTCGTAAAGATCTTCCTCTCTACCCTCGCTCAGACCTACGACCCGCACTCCGAGTACATGAGCCGCTCCGAGCTGGAGAATTTCTCCATCAACATGCGCCTCTCGCTCGTCGGTATCGGTGCAGTGCTGAATTCCGAGGACGGCTATGCCAAGATCCAGGAACTCGTTCCCGGTGGCCCGGCTGCCACGGATGGCCGCCTGAAGGTCGGTGACCGTGTCACTGGCGTGGCTCAGGGGAGTAAAGAATTTGTCGATACCGTCGATATGAAGCTCGACAAGGTGGTCGAGATGATCCGCGGCAAGAAGGACACGATCGTTCGCCTCCAGGTGATCCCCGTGAGCGCGACTGATCCGTCCCTCCGTAAGGTGATCGAGATCAAGCGCGACGAGATCAAGCTCAAGGAGCAGGAGGCAAAGGCCGAAATCATCGAGCGCCAGATGCCCGATGGCACCACGACCCGCCTCGGTTGGATTACCCTGCCTTCCTTCTACGCCGACATGGAGCACAGCGGCTCCGCGAATGCGAAGAGCACCACCAAGGACGTGCTCGCGCTCCTCAACCGCCTGAAAGCCGAAGGAATCTCCGGCCTCGTCATGGACCTCCGCAAGGATGGTGGTGGATCGCTCGAGGAAGCGGTCAACCTCACCGGTCTCTTCATCAAGAAGGGGCCTGTCGTCCAGAGCAAGGACAGCAACGGCAACATCCATGTTTCCCGCGATAAGAATCCATCGATCGCCTACGACGGCCCGATGGTGGTTCTTACGAACCGTCTGAGCGCTTCCGCGAGTGAGATTTTCGCCGCCGCGCTGCAGGACTACAACCGTGCGGTGGTCGTCGGTGATTCCAATACCTTCGGTAAGGGCACCGTACAGACGATGCTGGAAATCGGCCGGATCATGCCGTTCCTCGGTGGTGGGAACCAGGCTGGTGCGCTGAAGCTGACCATCCAGAAGTTCTACCGTGTGGCCGGTGGTTCGACCCAGCTGAATGGCGTCACTTCCGACATCCATCTGCCGTCGCTCTTTGACCAGCCTGAGATCGGCGAGGGCTCCCTCAAAGGACCGCTTCCGCATGACTCCGTGGATCCGGTGCCTTTCGAGAAGTGGACCCGTCCGCTCTTTAAGGAAGAACTCGCCAAGCGTTCGGCTGCCCGTATCGCAGCGGATCCTGAGTTTGGCTACATCATGGAAGATCTGGACCGCGTGAAAAAGCGTCTCGCGGAAAACAAGATCTCTCTGAACGAGGAGAAGCGCCGCGCCGAACTGGCCGAAGACAAGGCCCGCAAGGAGAAGCGCACTGCTGAACGCGCCAAGCTGAAGCAGCCTGATCAGAAGGTCTTCACGGTTACCCTCGACAATGTGAACAAGCCGGAGCTCCAGCTCGTGAGCAATGAGGAGGTCAAGCCGACTACGGCTGAGCAATCTGCCGCGAAGCCGCCGACTGCGGATGCAGGTGCTGCTCCAGACTCCCTGACGGGGATCGAGGACGAAGACGAGAAGGAACCCAAGATCGATCCCGTCCGCAGCGAGACCCTCAACATCCTCAGCGATCTCCTGGAGTTGTCGCGCACGCCCAAGACCGCGAGCGCAAATGCAGCCGCCAAGAAGTAAGCGCTGCTAAGCTCCAAGGTCTCGCGCTACGAGTTCCTGAAATTACAGATTAACCGGCGGTCGACGGCATAGCCCGTTGACCGCCGGTTTTGTTTTGTGCCTCCTCTGAAACTACATGGTGAGAGTTATGCGGCTTTCTTGTCTTCGTCTTGG
>CBINJX010000805.1:0-3245 GCA_966251085.1 uncultured Verrucomicrobiales bacterium | reverse complement strand
CTCCGCCGCGGTTGCGGTCGGTGAGAGCGACGCGACGCATCTCATCACCCGAAACATCCGGAATGCCGTAAAACTTCGCGAGCGTCTCGTTCGCATACGTGTAGTTCGCGTCGAGGCAGTCGGTCAGAGGCTGATTGTCCCGCAGCAGGGCGTGAAAAAATTCAACCGACTCCGCGTAAAACGCTTCGCGCAGCTGCGGAGTGAATTGAGGGAATCGGTCGGGGGCAGGATTGACGACGTGATGGAGCTCCTTGGTGCGAAGCCATTGGGAGGCGAAGTTTTCGGCAAAGGTCCGAGCCTTTTCATCCGCCAACATCCGGCGGACCTGCGCTTCCAGCACCGCAGGCTCATGGAGTCGTCCTTCTCCAGCAATGCGGAAAAGCTCCTCATCGGGCATAGATGACCAGAGGAAATAAGAGAGGCGGGAGGCCAGTTCCCAATCCCCCACACGATACGGCTCTGTGGTGCCCGGACGCTCGTCTTCGATCCGGAAAAGAAAATGTGGCGACACGAGCACTGCTTTCGCCGCGAGCCGAACAGCGTCCTCCCACGATTCGCCTCGTCCGCGGGCTGCGTCGTAGATGCCGGCCAGCCGCTCGGTTTCATCAGTGGCAACAGGACGCCGGAATGCACGGCGCGCGAGCGTCTCTAGGGATTTCCGGGCAGCCGTGCGTTCGTCGCAGTGTTCATCCGCACGCACTGTGAACAAGCGCTCGGGTCTGGCGACTTTCAGCACGGAATCCGCCGCTTCCAAGTACTTCTCCATGAGCACCGGAGGAATGAAGAGGGTCGCTGCATTGTTATCGAATCCCGCTCCCCCACCTGCATCGGGTGGGAATGAATCTGCCGGTTTTGTGTCCACACCGAGCAGATCCCGGATGGTGCAGTTATACTCCAGACGGCTGAGCCGGTGGATTACCGTCCGGCTCGGATCGCGTGGCAGCTGCTTTTCATCGGGATTTTCGAGCCGCGAGTGCAACCAACTGATGAGCCTGACTCTTTCTTCGTCGCTGGGATGCTTCTTTTTAGGCGGAGGCATCACCTTGTCCTGAAGCTGCACGAGCACGCGCTCCCAGAGCTTGGGATTCCTCCACATCTGTTCCGGCTTCTCCAAGCTCTCCAGATCGACGTCCGCCTTCGGATTATCAGACCCGTGACAATCCGCGCAGTAATTGTCGAGGATCGATCGAATTTCGGTAAACGGCACGGCCTCCTCCCCCAGCACGGGAGAGAAGGTAACAATGATAAAGCCTAGGACGGCGGGGATTCGCAGTTTCAAGCGGCGAGACGGATACACCAAAATAACCGGAAGGCACGGGTTTGCTTAGGCCCTGTGCCACCGTCCGCCTCTGCCCTGTATCGTGGAACTCCGCAGAGAGTCGCCGCTACACCGGCGCCGTCGCTTTCCTCTCTTTCCGGACAAAACCGCCGTGGCTGAAGTTCTGCCATCCCAACCTCAGCCAACGAATCAATGCGGCAGCCAGCCAGAGCGCCCACGCCAGCATAAGGAACCGGTACCACCAGATGGAGACCGATAGCACCGTAGGGGTGGGCAGGAGCGTGCCACTGAGGGGCTGGAACCAGCGGAGCACAGTGCGCGAGGAGCCATTGCCGCTAATGAACATCTCTGGGCGGCCAAGAAGCCCCTCGCCAACGGCCGTAAAAAGAATCCCGATCGCTACAACCGTCAACACGAGCAGGATGACCTGCAATGTATTGTAATGCCATGCACGGAGTCGCTGGAAAGCCTCGTCCCCACGCCAGGCGAGGATGAATAGCCAGGCCACTACCGCCACGGCCGCGGCCAACGGCACCTGTGTCAGGCCGATCACCAGCAGCATCCATTCGACAGTGCGCAGGGGGGAAGAGGCAATGCGACCAAGCACGACTGCCGCCAGCAATGAGCAGATCAGGATCACCCAGAATCTGACGGCCGGTCCACGCATAGGGCCTTTTGCCAGGAGCACCCACCGGTCCTCCGGAATCTCAACGATCGTGCGGATATTTGCACTCTCGACTGGCAGTTGTACCTCCTCAACTTTTGCTCCTACTCCCAGCGGTGTATTGATCTTCCATGCAAGTGCTATGGACTCCTCGCCAGCACGCAGCGGGACGATGACCTTGTGGCCGTCCTTACGAACGGGAAGGGTTTTATCCCCGACGGCAAGCGAGGTGATCTCTGCATCGGCGGGGAGTCCGACCAGGAAATCACTGCCAATACTGGTGACCACGGAAAGGTTCAGCTTCGAGGTGCGCTGACGTTTACCGAGAGAAATCGTGTGGGTACCGCTGCTGACGGTAACGGTGGCTCCAGCAAGTGCTTCGGGGCGACTGACTGCAAGCGACACCTGCTCCCCGGGCCACGGCCGCCATACCGGAACAAGGCTCTCATTTTCAGCCTCGAAGATTGGAGGCAGCCCCGAGAACGCGACGTTCCAGACAGGCGAGACCACCAATTGCCAACGCTCCACCCAGTTATCCTCCGGGCGCGTGGCGAGTGTAAGATTATTGGAGGACGCCAGCGTGCTCTCCCAGTGGAACGTGGTCTCCTGTGCACCGAGACGGACCTCAACGAAGCCATCCTTTACCACGGCGTCCGAGGATAGGACGCTTTCACCCGGCAACAACGGAATACGCAGGGCAATGGCCTTCCCCGGGGCGGAAAGCCTCTTTACCCAGTTGTGGACAACCCAGGTGAGACCAAGATTGATGTCGCGGTTCACCAGGACAATTGCCTGCAGATCCTGCCGATCATAACCAGCCTCGGCAGGCACTTCGGGCTGCGGCAATGCGAAGAAAACCTGCTGCTCCGGAACGCCGTTCGGACGCACTCCCGTCACAGTCCAGCCGGGTGCTTCAATTGTCACCTGACGAGGTTTCAGGAGAAAAGTCCACTGCCATTCGGTGACACTGGGCAGCATCCCTTCCATGCGTACGCGGTGAACGCCTTGAGGTAGTACCACCCACAGATATCCGTCCCGGCGTCGTAGAGCGGCAGCCGGTTGATCATTGATGGACACCGATACCGGCGACCAAGTGGGCAAGCGTCCTGGCAAGGGCACCGCCGTCTGGACGGCGGTATGAATCTCCGCCTCGATTGTCAGGCGCCTGTCGTTCAGATTGAGCGTTGCAGACGGGATATCCGCAGCATGTGGGTAGGCATCGGATGGCTTCAGCAAACGCTCGCGAAGTCTATCTAACGTCGCCTGATCAGGAATTGAAGTTTGGGAAGAAGCGCTTCCTGC
>CBINJX010000804.1:0-3249 GCA_966251085.1 uncultured Verrucomicrobiales bacterium | reverse complement strand
GTTGTAGGTGTCCTTGTTCTTCCAGAGTTCGAGCTGGGCCAGCGTCTGGTTGGAGAAGCTGTTGCTCATCACGAAGCTCGGGTGACCGGTGGCGCAGCCGAGGTTCACGAGACGGCCTTCCGCGAGGAGGAAGATCTCGTGACCTTCCGGGAAGGTATACTTGTCCACCTGAGGCTTAATGTTCGTGCGCTCGATGCCCGGGTAGTTGTTGAGCTTATCAACCTGGATCTCGTTGTCGAAGTGGCCGATGTTGCAGACCACTGCCTGATCCTTCATGCGAGCCATGTGCTCGATGGTGATCACGTCGAGGTTGCCAGTGGTGGTCACGTAGATATCGCCGCGGCCGAGGGTCTCCTCGAGCGTGGTGACTTCATAACCTTCCATCGCAGCCTGCAGCGCATTGATCGGATCGATTTCCGTCACGATCACACGAGCGCCCTGGCCCTTGAGCGACTGAGCGCAGCCCTTGCCCACGTCGCCATAACCGCAGACGACGGCAACCTTGCCTGAGAGCATGACGTCGAGCGCGCGGTTGATGCCGTCGATGAGCGAGTGGCGGCAGCCGTAGAGATTGTCGAACTTCGACTTCGTCGCGGTGTCGTTCACGTTGAACGCCGGGACGAGGAGCTTGCCGACTTCCTGCAGCTTGTAGAGGCGATGCACACCAGTCGTGGTCTCCTCGGAAACACCGCGCCAATCCTTCACGATTTCGTGGAAGATGTACGGATTCTCAGCGTGGATCTTCTTGAGGAGATCCTTGATGACCTTTTCCTCGTGACTGCCCGACGGGGTATTCACCCAGTCGTCGCCGTCTTCGAGTTCATACCCCTTGTGGATAAAGAGCGTTACGTCACCACCATCATCGACCACGAGCTGAGGGCCCTTGCCTTCAGCATTGATGATCGCACGCCATGTGCAGTCCCAGTACTCCTCGAGCGTCTCGCCCTTCCAGGCGAAGACCGGAACGCCAGCGGCAGCAATCGCCGCGGCGGCGTGATCCTGAGTGGAGAAGATGTTGCAGCTGGCCCAGCGCACGTCGGCGCCGAGTTCGACGAGCGTCTCAATGAGAACCGCCGTCTGAATGGTCATGTGCAGAGAGCCGGTAACGCGGACGCCAGCAAGCGGCTTGCTCGGTGCGTACTTCTCGCGGATTGCGATCAGACCCGGCATCTCCTTCTCGGCGATGCTGATCTCCTTACGGCCCCAGTCGGCGAGGGACATGTCGCGGACCTTAAAGTCCTGCGTTTTCGGTGTTTCGATCGTGCTCATGGTGAAGAGTTTGAAGTGCTAAGTATTAAGTTTTAAGCGCGGCGCTTTCGGGCGCGCTTTTCCTTTGGGCGTGATTTCTGAACGAGGGAGCGGCGGAGTCCTTCCATCATCGATGAGACCTCGCGGGCTTCTGATACGAGCCGTTGAGAATCCTCTTTGCTGATGAAGTTTAGCTTCCGTGCGATGTAGAGCTGCGTGCGAAGCTCACCGCCCGACCCCTTTGCAATATTGATGAAGTGCGCGAACTCGCGCGACGTACCGCGCTCCGCGCCCTCCGCGATGTTGGAAGGCACAGAGAGCGCGGAACGTTGAATCTGGTCTTTAATGGTGAAGTTCTTGCAGTCGTCGAACGCCTGAAACACCTCCACCGCCAGCCTGCATCCACGCTGCCACACTTCGAGATCCTCGAACGATTGATAAGGCACGACCGCTGAAACTTAAAACTTAGAACTTCACACTTAAAACTATTAACTACTTGGCCGCGGCTTTAAGCGCTTCAGCCTTATCCGTGCTTTCCCAGGTGAGGTCCGCGTCGTCCTTGCCGAAGTGACCGTAATTGGTGGTCTTCGAGTAGATCGCGCGGAGCAGGTTGAGCTGCTCGACGATCAGACGCGGCTTGAAGGAGAAGACTTCCTTCACGGCCTTCTCGATCTTCTCCTCGTCCACCTTGGAGGTGCCAAAGGTATCGATGTGAATGCTGACCGGCTCCGGATGCCCAATCGCATAGGCAAACTGCACCTCGCACTTATCGGCGAGACCGGCGGCCACGACGTTCTTCGCAACCCAGCGGCCCATGTAAGCGGCCGAGCGGTCCACCTTGGATGGGTCCTTGCCGGAGAATGCGCCACCACCGTGACGGCCCATGCCCCCGTAGGTATCGACGATGATCTTGCGGCCCGTGAGACCGGTGTCGCCCTGAGGCCCGCCGATCACGAAACGGCCGGTCGGGTTGATGAGGAATTCTGTGTCGTTCGAAAGCAGTTCAGCCGGGATCTCCTTGCGGATCACTTCCGTGATAAGGAAATCGCGGATCTCCGAGTGCTTCACGTCCGCGCTGTGCTGCGTGGAGATGACGACATTTGAAATGCCGATCACCTTCTGTCCTTCGTAGATTACAGAAACTTGGCTCTTCGCATCGGGGCGGAGCCACGGCACCTGACCGCTCTTGCGAATGCGGGTCAGAGCGCGGCCGAGGCGATGCGCGAACATGATCGGCGCCGGCATCAGTTCAGGAGTCTCATTGCAGGCGAAGCCAAACATCAGGCCCTGATCACCAGCGCCTTGCTCCGCGTGGCCCTTGCCCTCGGCGGCTGCTTCATCCACACCCTGCGCGATGTCCGCAGACTGTGCAGTGAGGATGTTCTGAACGAAAATCTTGTCCGCGTGGAAAACGTCGTCGTCGTTCACGTACCCGATCTCGCGCACTGCATCGCGGACGATCTGCACGTAGTCGAGCTTTGCGCTCGTCGTGATCTCACCGCCGACGATCGCGATGTTGCTCTTTACGTAAGTCTCACAAGCCACACGGCTCTTCGGATCCTGCGCGAGACAGGCGTCGAGCACGGCATCAGAAATCGTGTCGGCAACTTTATCCGGGTGACCTTCACCGACGGATTCGGAGGAGAAAATGTAGCGACGAGGCATTCGAGAGCGGTTGGTTGGGATTACGAATTAGAACAGACCACGGATTCGAATATATTGACGAATCATGATGGACGGATACATCAAGCCCAGCTCTGCCATGCCGTCAATCGTGAAAAATCTGCGCCTCCTGGCCGACGAAACACGGCTCCGGCTGCTACTTCTCCTCTCCAAGGAAGAGCTCTCCGTCGTCGAGATTCAGGAGATTCTCGGCATGGGGCAGTCCCGGATCTCCTCCCACCTCGCCCAGCTCCGCGGTGCTCAACTGGTGGAGGACCGGCGAGCGGGAAAGAACATTTACTACAAGCTCGCCAACCACGGGGCTCACACCGAACTCGC
>CBINJX010000803.1:0-3255 GCA_966251085.1 uncultured Verrucomicrobiales bacterium | reverse complement strand
GGCAGCATGGACTCGACCCATTCGAGTACCTGCACGGAGTGCTCGCGGTGCTGCCCTCCGCAAAGACTTCTGATGTCGCGCAACTTACGCCTTCCGCGTGGGCCAGACGTTCCTCTCAATCTCGTCTCTCGGCTGCAGCATAACTGTCAGAGATCATCGATCTCTGACATCTCTGATCGTCGGCATAGATATCCCGGCTGAACTCCGACACCGCCCGTCAAGAAGGTACCCAGGTCGTCGCTTATACTGGAACAACTTCTATGTCAGTTCAAATGAGGGATGCACATGCGTCCTTCCGGGCGGGCACTACCCTACAGGCGCCATCGCGTCAGGCTGGACGGAACCAAGAAGCGGCTTAGTGGAGAAGCTCCTGCCGCAGACGCACCGGAACGCCTGGCGTTTGCTGTAGCCATCGCCGCGCAGCCGCGGAATCCTGTTGCAACCACGTTTGCACGGCCTCACGAACGACAACCTCCCGCTGTTTTTCATCCTGAATCGTGAGCGCCCAGGAAGCTCCGGTTTCCGGATCGCTGCTTCGGACAACAGCGGTAAACGAAGCAACCGCACTGTCCCTCACTTTCCCGGCGGGCAGTTGGCTGAGCCATTCTGCTGCCTGGACAGGCGTTCTCAGTGCCCAATTGTTCACCAGACGAGGCAACGCTCCGGGGACCGTTGGATCGGGCTCTTCGTTCATGATCCAGGCAGCAGCTGCGACCGGGTCTTTATAGGCCCAGATCCCGGCAATCCTTCCAATGGCTGCACTCCGGCTTTGGCCGCTCAGCTCTCCCACTCCACGCGCTGCTTTTTCTGGTTCCGTCAGCGCAAGTGTGCCGTAACACTCGGCCAGAGCACTCTCGCGAAGAGTCGCATCCGCCAGTGATCTCGCCCGTGCAAGCGCAGCATTCGGATCCGTCTTTGCCCAGGTCCCGAGCAGGTTCGGCAGCAGAGTGGCATCGCCAATCCCATTGCTCAACGCGTACTCGAAGGCCGCTCTTGGTTCGCGGGCCGCCCAGCTCTTCACCACGGCCGGAACCATTCGCTCGCGGAGACCGTCTACCTCCAGCCGAGAAGCCCAATCCAACGCTCCGGCAACGTCCTGGCGGGCGTAGGCAACAGCAATGGAGCCGCCGTAGGTAGTCTGGATATTGGGCGGGAACGTGCGAAGGTACTCCGCCGCGGCACTCGGATTTCCATGAACCAGGATCCCTAGGAAACCGCTGATCGCTTCACTTTTTGCCGTGCCGGGGGAGAGCTTATCCAGGAGCGTACGGGCAAGCTCGGGCGCTTTCAATGAGGCACCTCCGATGACCGCAGCCAGCGCACTGTCTCGCTGCACGCCAGGCGGCAGGGCGAGGACGTCGTCGGCTGCACTCACAGGATCGAGTTCCGCCCATTCCCCAATCACGGTCCGGTACGAGTTCCGGCTTTGGTCACCAGGAGGGAGCTGCTTTACCCAGGCCAATGCTGCCTTTGGATCTCGCTTCGCCCACGTTTTCACAACGGTCGAAAGCGCCGTTGCAGCTTCCGGATTCGTACCGGAAGTGAGCGCGTGCCGGGTGGCGGAGATCGGGTCCCGCTCAGCCCACGCCCGAAACAGCTCTCTGCGCATTTCCTGGTTCATTCCAGCCTCACCAGCGGAAAGCGCTTCCAGGAATTGCAGGGCGACTTCCGGGTTCTTCGCGCCCAGCAGACCGAAGGTCTCCTTGAGGAGAGAGTCGCGATGCGGACCAGGAGACAACCCCCGCACCCACTCGAAGGCAGTCGAAGGGTCCAGGTCCAGCCAGCGTCCCAGGAGGATCGGTTGCAAGCGGTCCCTGTCAGTCGATGGCGAAGACTCAGCGAATGCCATGGCCTCAGCGAGCTGGCCTGCATCCAGACCCGCCGCGATCGCGAACAACCGGTGCATGCGTCGATACGGGTCAGCGTCCCGCAACGCCTTGACAACCGTCTGCGCAAGCCCACCCTCTTCGTTCACAAGGTTTGAGGCTGGTTTCCGGGTCGTCGAAGCAGTGCCGAGGTGATAATCGGATGAGGGACCGCCAGCCTTACGCGAGCTTGCAACGCCCGCTTGAGAATGGAGGTCACGGAGTGCGGCCGTTTCTACATCAGCGGGTGCTTTCCCCGGTAGGATATAACCGACGGCAACACCCGCGGAGAAGACTACCACAGCGACTAGCGCGAGTCGAAACCACATACGTCTAAACGGTGAGTCGAACATGGGAGAGCCAGAAAAGCGAGGCAGAATCCCTGCGCGGAGCCGTGGGAAGAAAACAGCACCTGAAAGCTTTTCACAGTGGCTGCAACACGCACTCCGTCCGGCCCAGTTTGAGAAGCAGAACACCGACTCCTGATTCCTCAAATCCAAAACACCGTCCCGGCGGATCTCGTCAGCGGAGAGGCGCGTTATCGCAAAAGTGCGGTGAGATGCACCCGGGCGTTACGCTTGCCGCATCAGCGCAGATATGTTGCGCAGCCCCAGAACTCTCCAGAGGTGCTATTTCGCAGCACCATCTTCGTACTACAGAACGGGCAGTCTGGAGTTTAGACTTTCGCCTAGACCGCGAAGAACTAGCTGTTCATCGGCGAAGCGGCGGCTGGCCACCGTAGCGCCCTGATCTTCACGATCATCGCTTCCTGCCGGCAGCATGGACTCGACCCATTCGAGTACCTGCGCAGCGTGCTTGGAAAGCTGCCTTCCGCATCCACTTCGGACATCGCGGCGCTTACCCCCGCAGCACGGGCTCGTCAGCGCGCCGCTACAGCAGCAGCGGCATAGCTGTCATAGATCATCCACTTATGACGTCTACGATCCCAACACCGTAGACCCAGCCGTCCCCAAAGCAGGCTCCGTCAAGACGGCACCTCGCCTGACGCTTACGGCACAACTTTAGGGAGGGGAAGAAATAACTTGAGCAAATTTGGGCTGCAGCGGTTTGGTGCCGATGGAGAATGGCACTCGGCCGATACCTTTGAACGGAAGAATTGATCAGCTAATTCTTCCCCGCTCCCTGATAGACGCGTACCATCTGTTCAGCTCGGATTTCCATCTCCTGAGCGCCGTCCGGGAAGACTGAAGCGGCGGAGAAATTCTTTTGAGTGTCACAAAACATGTCCGGAGCGCCTCGGAGGATCTCCGGAGAGGGAAAAAGGATCTTTGGAGATCCGATTTCCATCTTTTGAGGGCCAGAAAGGCTCTTCTGAGCGGTTCGGAAACGCTTTGGAGTGATCGGAAGGGTCTCAAAAGCGGTTTGGAAA
>CBINJX010000802.1:0-3261 GCA_966251085.1 uncultured Verrucomicrobiales bacterium | reverse complement strand
CGGATGCCCGCGTGGTCGTCCTTTCGGTCTTCGAAGGCGAGGAGAATATCTGGCGAGCGGTACAGGCTGGGGCGATGGGGTATGTGCTGAAATCAGCGGAGATCGAGGATGTGCTGGAGGCGATCCGGAACGTGATTGCTGGAGATACTTATTTCCCCGCGGTCGTCGCGGAGAAGCTCGCGGCGAGAGGAACGCGCGACGATCTCACGCCGCGGGAGCTACAGGTTCTCCGTCATATCGTCGGCGGGTTCAGCAATAAGGAAATCGCCGCGGCGCTGCACATGTCCGAGGCGTCAGTGAAGCTGCACATCTCCAACACGCTGGCGAAGCTACAAGTGGCGGATCGCACCCAGGCCGCTATTGTGGCCGTTCAGCGTGGGATTGTGCATCTTGATGCGTAGGGGATCCACGCCTCTCTTCTCCGGCAGAACACACGTTCGCGCCCGATAGCTCTCAGGAGTCGAAAAACGGGGCGCAAACTTGGAGTGCGGTGGCAAGACCCGCGGGCGAAGGCGGGGGCGCGACACCGCCTTGGAGGGAGAGCGATGTGCCTGCGCAGGGAAGGTGTAGATTTTCAAGTGCGGGAACTTCGTGCGTCAGCGGTGGGTTGAGCGGCGCACGATCCTGCAGCCGCGCTTATCTTTTAGGCACGGTTCTCCCTACCTTAACACACCGCCTACGCCCCCTTCCGAAGGCGGCGTCGCGCCCCACCTTCGCCCGCGCTTGCCGCCGCACTCCAAGGTTGCCCCTCGGTGGATGAGTGCCGTCCGACACAGCGACACGCTAGGCTCTCGCCCCGCCTGAACCACAGCAGCTTTCCTCCTGCACTGCCGTGGAATCATACATATCATGCAGCCGCACCCAGCTCATCGGCCCGGTTTCGTTGCGGCCTTTCGGAGTCAGATCGAGGTACATCAAGGCGCCCGCCACCTCTTCGACACCGCGGCTGTAAGCGGAGTAGGTGTGGAAGATCTCGCCGGCTTCGTTCTTGTAGAAGACGCTGATGCCGTGGCCTTCCTCGCCGTAGGGCTCGGTCATGCGGAAGTTGTAGAAGACCTCGTTCTTCGCGAGTTCCTCGGGTGTGAAGGAGACATTGTAGTCGTAGTTGAAGTCGCTGCCGAAGGACGACACCCACTTGAAACTCCAGCCCATGCGGGTCTTGAACCGGGTGATCTCGTTCAGTGGCGCACGCGAGATCGCCACGAACTTCACATCGTGGTTTTCAAAATGCATGCGAGCGCCTTCGACGTGATCCGCCAGGAAGGAGCAGCCGTCGCAGCCTTCCTTCCAGCCCGGGCCGAGCATGAAGTGATAGACGATCAGCTGGCTGCGCCCCTCGAAAAGATCAGCGAGAGTTATCTGTCCGTTGGGGGACTCAAAGGTGTACGCCTTTTCCACCTTCACCCAAGGCAGCTTTTGGCGCTCCGCGCGGACGGCATCGCGGTGACGGGTGAATTCCTTCTCCTTGATGAGGAGTTGCTTGCGGGCTTCGAGCCATTCGGCTCGGGAGACGACGGGCGGTTGTTCGCTATGGGGTATCATATCGGTGCTTTCTTTCGTTTGGATTGGGAGAGCGGTTTTCCTTGTGCTGCGCCGCTTCAGGAGGAGTGCAGCAATTCCGCCGGTGGATGTCGCGCCGGCAACAATCCAGGCAGTGGAGGCAATGCAGAAAGGGCACATGGCAAAGGCGTATTTGGAGGCGGATTGAACCGTTATCAGGAAGACGAACGAGACCGCCCCATCCGGACAAGAACGGGAATTTTCACGAAAACCCCGTGCCCGTGCGGGGGCACCGGATGAAAATTCCTCCTAATCCTGAGGCGAGGAATGCATGAACAGGTAAACCCCGAACCCCCGACCGTGAAGCCCCTGACACTTTTCGCCCTCTCTTCACTCTTCCTCGCGCCCCTTACGGCGATGTACGCCGCGGACGCGCCGCTGACCTTCAGCGATTCCGCGCCAAAACGCTATGATCTTACCGCACGCGCCAGCCAGATCGATCCGCGTGCCAAGGCGCACCCCGATATCAACTTCCTCTTCGAAAAAGACGGGAAGCCTCAGGACGTGCAGCACGCCTCGGTGGATACCCGTGTCGCGCCGAAGGGGAAGCTGGTGATCTGGCTGATGGGCCATAACAAACCGCTGTTTGAGCGGGTGTCCGGATACGGCATGCACGTGATCCGGGTGCATTACGCCAACGGGTGGTTCAGCAAATTCGGAAAGGAACCGGCGCCTGCCGACGATAAGTTCCTCGGGAAGATCCGTCTCGAAGCCGCAACAGGCGAAGACTTCAGTGATGTGGTGGAGATCCCGAAGCCGGATGGAATGATGGAGCGTGCATTGCAGTTCGTGAAGTGGCTGGCAAAGGAGAATCCGCAGGGCCGCTGGAATTACTTTCTTACCGATGACAAGCAGGGGCTGCGCTGGGACCGGGTGATCGTCTCCGGCGCTTCCCACGGCGCGACTACAGCCGCGCGTTTTGCCAAGCATCAGAAGGTGGACCGTGTGGTGATGTTCTGCGGGCCGCGTGATCAGTACGAGACTTGGCAGGCACTGCCGTCTGCAACCCCGGCAAATCGTTACTTCGGCTTCTCTCACGTGCTCGATGGCGGCTGGAGCGGTGATCACTATTGTCGTTCGTGGGAACTGCTCGGGCTGCATCAGTACGGCCCTGTGGTGAATGTGGACGAGATCCCGGCTCCCTATGGGAACTCTCGCCGGCTTATCACCGATGCCGATGTGAAGAACGATGCGAAGCGCGCGCACAACGCCGTGACGCCTGGCGGCGCAGCCGTGAAGGGGCCGGATGGAAAATACATCCATGAGCCGGTGTGGCGTTACCTCTTTACGCATCCCGTGGAGGAAGTCGGCAAGCCGGTGCCGCAGGATGAAAGCTGCAATAAGGATCTGCGGAAGGCGGGGCGGGAGAAGAAGTAGGGGAGGGTATGCCCCGCTTCGGCCGATGTCGGACCGGCGAATCTGCCCTTCTATCCCGAAGGTGTTCAACTGCGGGTGGTTACTGGCCTTTTTGGTGTCGCTTTTTGCAACAGCTGACACTCTGGATGCCGCTGAAAGCCTCTCCAACAGCAAAAATGGCGAGGAAAGTGTCTCAATAAGAGACAAAGATGACACTTTGAGTGATTCCGACGACACTCGGAGTGATATCGATATAACTCCGAGCCATATCGATATGACTCAAAGTGTCGTGGACGACACTTTTTGTGTCGTCCAAATGGGAAAAAGTGTCATCGACGACACTCC